>JAAZNH010000263.1 GCA_012798365.1 Methanomicrobiales archaeon
CCCCGACAGAAAATCTTTATCCCTTATATGATCCGGGGCATGATCTGGTGCACGGTCCACACGATGATTCCGTACATGATGCACGGTATTATTCTATGAATAATCCCTGCATCATCGACAGTTTGTTACTGCGAATGATCCATTGCATGACAGGCAGTATCATCGTGTGAATCATTCTTGCATGATAGAGTGTATGATCCAGGATATGACCCGGGAGATAATTCCGTAATGCGGAAGCTTACCCGGCTTTTCCCGGAATAATGCAAAACCTGTTTAATACCCGACCACCCACCGGTACCTGCATATGCAGACCCGGAAAGTAACCAAGGAAATGGTAGCGGAATGGAAAGAGACCGCTGCCCGGTACCGTCCTCTCATCAGCCCGAATAAAAAGACCGGCCCGGAGATTGTTGCATATCTCACCGGAAAGTATCCTGTCCGCGAACTTCCCCTGGAATCCATCAGCGAGACCATTGCTGACAACGTCCTCCTCAATGAATCCTTTGCACGGAAACTTCCGGCCGGCAAAGAACCGGAGGCTGTAGGGTTCCTGGTGGAAAATGCCGGGCCGGGAATAATCCTGTATGAGAACCAGGATGAGGTTTTCCGGGGAAGGCCGATCATCACCGGCTTCGAGCTCAATTCCGGGTATTTCTTAGTCGAAGGCAGCAGCCTTTTGTGGGACGAGCTCTTTGCATTCCGGGGACTCGATGAGGAAGACCTTTCCAATTATTACCTGGTCGCAGAGTACGTCTCATGCCTCAGGCGGTTTGGCCAGCTGGACAATGTGCTTGCCGGCAGGGTCGTGTAACCGGCCTTGGGAATAATGACCCGCTATTTCCGGTAAGGGTCACGGTAAAAAAAACAAAAAACAGATCAAAAACAAAAAACAGATCAAAAAATTATTTCATCTTCTTCTCAAGTTTCTTGAGCTTCTTCTTGGCGCTGTCGCTTCCGGCAGCTGCCTGTTTTGCGAGTTCATCTGCCTTCTCCTTCTTTGCCCTGTTCAGTTTTACCAGTTCTTTCTTGCTTGTCGGCATTCTGTTACCTCTTATTTGACACGTGAAGATTTGCTCTGTTCTCTCTTAAAGTATCCGTGCGGATAATCAGCGTCCCAGTCTGCCAGACCTGATACTGCATATCCATACCGTAGCGCCGACAGGAATTCCATGGGGAAAATGAATCTCAGCGGTCGGCGCATTCGTACTGGCTGCATTCGCACCGGAAGCAGTTAGCCGGGCAGCTGCTGTCCCAGATCTTCAGGGCGCACATGCCCATGCATCGTGCACAGGCAGCCTCGTCTCCCGGCACCCAGTTGCCCGGAGGGTTTGCCTGCTGCATAGGCAGATCCCAGGCATAATAATGGCCGACCGCAAGCAGGCTCCCAAAGAGCGCGAGCCCGGTAAGGAAAAAGACGAGCATCCGGAGCGGTGTCGTGTCGGAAGGTCCGTTCATGGAAATCATCAGCAGTTGTTTACACCAGTCCCTGCAATAAACTGATCCATCGGTTCCTGGGGGTTCTGGCGGTGAGCCGGGCCGATACCGCTGTCAGGTTGGAATATCCCGTTGCGCATCTGGAGACAAGCTTCCGGCTGGCACATGATTTCATTATCAAGAAACGAGAGTATGTTGCGCAGGTGCCGCTAAGCCATGGCATTCTCGATGTTTCCTAGCGGGATCCCGATGATGCCGGCCGGCTTTTTTTACCCATACACTGGTGCCGTACGGGCGGGAGCTGTGATTGAGAGCGTTCTTGAGCACGCCTGGAATCGAGCGATTGTATTATGGCGTGACAAAGAGGGTTCCATCTTCTGACCGCAACCGCTTTTCATATGGATAACAGGAACCGCCTGGTGCTTATCATCCTGGTTATTGAGCGATAGATCGCCAATCTCAACATTGCCATAAGAGAACTATGCAGATGCAAGTTCCGCGAGTGGACCGGTCAGCTGGTTATTAGACGAATCGTTCCGGAGACTGTCGACAATCACCGCAAGAGGGTATGATCTCATTTTAGTGGATTTCTGTAGGGATTCATTTTGGTGATCCTGCTCTTTTTAGAGCAGGTGGTTTACCGACATGACCTGATAGTGCCGGGTATTGTGAGATGAAGTGGCAGGGATTTCTAGTCTCTGCCGCCAGAAACATGCAAAAAACCCTGCTCCACAACGACAACCGGATTCAGCCGATAATCCGTTCAGCTATGCTTTTCCCGGATAAATCCTGGACAACAACAATGACATTGGTGACCCTTCCCTTCTCATCGCGGATGGGATAAAATGCCCCGCTGACCATTTTTCTTCCTCCTTCCCCAACCGACGTCTTAAGATCGAATTCAACCGGAGGAAAAGGCTGGTATTCTCCGGAAAATGCCCGGGTACAGAGTGGTCGAAGGCCGAGATGATCAAGCTGTGAATCCCGGAAGCAGTTGTACTTCCGCATGGTCTCCCGTTGAACACCCCACAGGCGCAGGTATGCATCATTGGCATGTTCAGCATCGCCGGTTGCTGTAAGGACGAGGATTGCAAACGGTGACTGGTCGATGACAGCCCGGAACCGCTGCTCGCTCTCCTTTAACGCATCAGAGGCAATGACCCGGTCAGTGACATCGCGACCGTGGAATACCATGCCCCGGATGCCCTCCACATCCGGCAGGTAGGTTGCCGTGCCTTCAATGTAGATGGTGCTTCCATCAATGTGGGAGCTTCTGAACGGCGGGATGAACACCGGGATGCCGGGATGTTTCCGGGCCTGGCTTTTTAAAGCTTCAATATTTTTCATGTCATCGGGCCGGGCATTGCGCAGGAGAATCTCCCCCATTGCCTTGCGGCCGATGATCTCCTCCTCATTGTGGCCGGTGAGGCGGAGGAGTGACGGGCTGACATAAGAGAAATTCCCTTTTTCATCAGTTATCGTTGTAACATCGGGAATATTCTCGGTAAATGACCGGAATTTCTCTTCTGAACGCCGGAGTTTCTGCTGGGCCTCAGTGATTTCCAGCAGCTGTAGCCGGAGTTCTTCTTCGGTTGCGGCAAGCTGCATGTAGGAGGCGTTCAGCTCCTCGTTGATCCGTTTCAGGTCCTGCTCAGCCTTCTTCCGTTCGGTAATGTCCCGGGCAATGGCTTCCGTTCCGATGATGCGGCCGGCATCGTCATAGATATACTGGATGTTGAATGAGATGGGAAAGAGCGACCCGTCCTTTCTTGGAGCCTCGTGGGTGATGTCTGTCAGGCCGCCGGCTTCGCGCATCTTTCTGATGGTCTCCTCCCTGCCTTTTGCGCCGCCGACATAGAGAACCGTTGCCGGAATACCGATCATTTCCTGCACGGAATCATAGCCGAACATGCGTGCCGCAGATGGATTGACCATCGTTACCATCCCTTCCGGGTTTACCCGGAAGTATGCATCCTGCATGTTCTCAAGGATGCGGCGATACTTTCTCTCGCTCTCCCGAAGGGCCTGCAGTGTATGCCGCTGTTCGACCGCGAGCCGGATTTTATGGGAAAGTTCTGCAAACTGGGCGGTAGGATCGCCGCCTTTCTGGAGATAATAGTCAGCCCCGTTATTCAGGGCTGCAATAACAACTTCCTCACGACCCCGGCCGGTGAAGAGGATGAACGGGATGTCGTTTCCGGATGCCCGCACCATCCGGAGAAATTCAATGCCATCGGTGACCGGCATCTGGTAATCGGAGATTATAACATCAAACTGTTTTGTGGTAAGCAGGGGAAACCCTTCGGTTACTGAAGAGATAATTTCCACTTTGAACTGTCCTGTGGACTCTAAGAACATCTTTCCGAGTTCGAGCAGACCCGGCTCATCGTCAACATACAGGACTGTATACATCGACCATTGTGTACAGTCAGATGGGGTATTTATGAATGATGTCTTGTTCCCGGTGTGATCCGTGAACAGGGATTGAATCCATACGATTCTGTGCATGTAACTGCCTTTTCATGGGGTTTATTCCGGTACCGGGCGACTGTGAGAACGGATTGTATTGCGATACGTGGTATCCAATTTGCGGGAGTTACGATGAATGAAAAAAAATAGCCGGGACCGTAGGGAACGCCAGCTTGTTTTTTGCATCATGCCGGGGAACAGGGAATCCGTCTGTCAGTCATGTTTTTTTAGCGGAGTTACTGCCGCTGCCTGCACTTCATATGGGTGGATCCCAATAAAAAGAGATTATGCGGATTTCCCCAAGGCATCACGGAAAAACGCTGCAAGCCGGGCAACTGCCGGCGTCACATACTCCGGCTTATCATACAGGTCGACATGGGTTGCATGCGGAATCCTGAACAACTCTTTGGGATCCTGTGCTTTGCAGAATGCTTTCTCGGAAAATTCGATCGTGTCAGCTTTTGATCCGGCAATGAGGAGGAGCGGCCGGGGGGAAATGGTATCGATGTGGGTAAAGGCATGGAATGCCATCCATGATGCCATGTTGGTGAACGGAAACCGGTTTGTCGAGTTTGGATGTCCGCCCCGCGGTGTGCGATAATAATCATATGCTTCGCGGTAGAGGGTCGGTGTTGCATCGGTAATCGTCTCCGGTGATTCGGGTGCAAAGGTGCCATAACGAACCGGTTCGCCTTTGAATTCCCGCGTCCGCTGCCTGCCAATCTCGTCAAGTAATTTCATCCTCTCCTCAAACGGAATGTCCCGCCGGGTAAGTCCGCCGATATCAACCGGCGAGACTCCGGCCACGGCCCGGATCCGGTGATCGGACTGGGCAGCACAGATTGCATAGCCACCCCCGGCACAGATGCCAACAGCGCCGATACGGTTCTCATCTACCTGCGGATGACTGCTGATGTAGTCTATTGCACAACGGATGTCCGCAAGGCGTATCGCAGGTATCTCGGTTCCCCGGGGCATTCCCCCGCTTTATCCCTGGAAGGATGCATCGAACGCGAGAGTGATGAATCCCTCAGCGGCAAGTTTCTGTGCATACAGTCCGATTGCCTGTTCCTTCACTGCGCTGCCAGGGTGGGAAAAGACAAGGGCCGGATACTTTTTACCGGGATCGATTTTTTCCGGCATATACAGGTTCCCGGCAACGGAGTTTGGCCCGTTCGGGAAGAAGATTTTCTGGGCTGTGATGCCCGCCATTGTTTCAACCATTGATAGTACACTCGCTTTTTTGTCCTGTCATATCGTGACAGGCTATACTATACATTTTGACTGTATGATACAAATAGTAAAAACTTACAATATTGGTATATACTAACAATATTGATAGTTATGGCTGCAAAGGAAAAAGAGTACAAGTA
>JAAZNH010000264.1 GCA_012798365.1 Methanomicrobiales archaeon
CTGGTCGTGGCACATCGATTTGGCAGCTTTTGCCACCGTTGCCTCGATGCCGATCGTGGTCAGCCTGCGGTTCATTACCTCCCGCAGGGGCACGCGGGTCTCAAACCGGATAGCGTTTGTAGTCTTTTTCATGAGTCACCTCCTAGAAGTGCTTTACAATTAGCATACTCCCCTCCCCTTGTATAAATACAATTTGGCAGGGGAGGGGCGCCATGCTCCCGGGTAATACCGGGCGGACCGGCACGGCGACGGCAGGGCCGGTTGCCGCCGTATTGCCTGCCTGCTGCTACGAGAAACCTAATAAAGTGCGTATTCAATACAGTACCTGCATACTATGGGAGATCCATATCACCCGGGAGTTTTTCCGGGGAACCGAGGTGTCAATTGAAGATATTTACCCAGACATATGGAAGAATGAAGAAAAAGTTCTCCAGTTTCCTCAATACCTTTTTCAAAAAGAAACGGACCCGGATCGGTATCTACGGTCCCCCGAACGCCGGTAAAACCACCCTTGCCAACCGTATCGCGCGGGACTGGACCGGCGATGCGCTCGGCCCGGTCAGCGAGATCCCGCACGAGACCCGCAGGGCACGAAAGAAGGAGGACATCATCATCTCCGGGGCAAACGGCAACACGGTGACCATCGATATCGTGGATACCCCCGGTGTCACGACCAAGATCGATTACCACGAGTTCCTTGAGTTCGGCATGGAGAAGGACGAGGCAATTATCCGTGCGCGGGAAGCAACGGAAGGGGTTGCCGAGGCCATGCACTGGCTGCGCGAGGACATTGACGGCGTTGTCTATATGCTCGACTCCACCCTCGACCCGTTCATGCAGGTCAACATCATGATGATCGGGATCATCGAGGCCCGCGACCTGCCGGTCATCATCGTTGCCAACAAGATCGATCTCCCTGACGCGGTGCCGGCCCGGATCCGCAGCGCGTTCCCCCAGCACCCGGTTGTTGCCATATCGGGCCTTGAAGGGCGCAATGTCGAAGACCTGTACGAGACCATGCTCGAATACTTCGGGTGAACCCTATGCCGCATAAGTGTACAAAATGCGGGCGCGAATACCAGGACGGGTCAACGGAAATCCTCAAAGGATGCGCCAGCTGCGGCAACAAGAAGTTCCTCTACGTGAGGGAAGAAGACCTTCACGATGATGTGCTCGAGGAGAAATCCATCAGCGAGATTGCCGAGGAGTCAAAAGAGGAAGTCCTCGAAGTCGTTGAACCCAAAACCAAAAAAGAGGTGGAGATGTATGACCGTGTCGAGACCATCCGCATCGTCTCGCCAGGTTCATACGAGCTCAACCTCGAGAAGATGGCGCAGGGCGACGAGCGGATCGTGAGCGTGGGTAAGGAAGGCTCCTATATCATCGACCTGATGTCGATGGCAAAGGACGATCCGAAAGGCAAGAGCAAAAAGAAGAAGTGAACATTCACCATTTCGGGTTTCTTTTTTTTTAAAGGGGTGTGCCATGGCTGACAATTCCACATTCCATAATGCTGATGTGTATGACCGCCAGATCCGGCAGACGATCCCGCATTATGATGATATTCATAACGAGATCCTGAATTTCATCAAAGTCCAGCACCCCGGCCCGGCGGACTGGCTCGATACCGGGTGCGGAACCGGGACCTTTGTCCGGAAGGCACAGGAACGCTTTCCTGCAACACGGTTCTGGGTTGCCGACCCCTCGGAGGGCATGCTTGCACAGGCCCGGCGCACGGTATCGGGGCTCCCCTGCACGGTGCTCGGGCAATGCGGGACTGCAGACCTGCCGGAAGTGACGGACAGGAAATTTGATGTTATCACCGCCATCCAGTGCCATCATTACCTTTCAAAGGACGAGCGTCTCGCGGCACTCCGCGCCTGCCACACTCTGCTCAATAACGACGGGTTTTTCCTTGTTTCCGAAAATATCCGGCCCTCCACGGAAGAGGGGATCCGTTGCTCGCTGAAGTACTGGGGCGCTTTCCAGCAGGAGGCCGGGAAGACTGAACAGGATGTCCGCGC
>JAAZNH010000265.1 GCA_012798365.1 Methanomicrobiales archaeon
CGCTCGTAGATGCAGGCAAGGTCCGTGTACATGTAACCCGGGTAGCCACGGCGGCCGGGCACTTCTTCACGGGCTGCACCGATCTGGCGGAGCGCTTCACAATAGTTCGTCATATCCGTCAGGATAACCAGCACGTGCATACCGAGCTCGAAAGCAAGGTACTCTGCAGTGGTCAGGGCGAGACGCGGGGTAATGATACGCTCGACAGCCGGGTCGTCCGCAAGGTTGAGGAAGACGACGGCGTGCTCAAGAGCACCGGTGCGCTCGAAGTCCGCCATGAAGTAGTTCGCTTCTTCCTTGGTGATACCCATGGCAGCGAATACTACTGCAAAGCTCTCGGTTGAACCGGGCACCTTTGCCTGGCGGGCGATCTGCAGCGCAACGTTGTTGTGCGGGAGACCTGCACCCGAGAAGATCGGGAGCTTCTGGCCACGGACAAGGGTGTTGGTACCGTCGATGGTCGAGATACCGGTCTGGATGAAATCCGCCGGCATACCGCGGGCGTACGGGTTGATTGCTGCACCGGTAATGTCCAGGCGCTTCTCCGGGACAATCTCGGGGCCGCCATCGATAGGTTTACCACCGCCGGACAGGATACGGCCGAGCATATCCTTGCCGACCGGCATCTTGATGGTCTCACCGGTGAACCGGACACCGCTGTCCCGGCCGATACCGGTGGTGGTCTCGAAGATCTGGACGACGACAAGCTCGTCGCTCGTGTCGAGGACCTGGCCACGCTTGATGGTGCCGTCGGAGAGGACGACGTTCACGAGTTCCTGGTATGCAACCGGCTCGGTCTTCTCTACAAAGACCAGGGGGCCGGCAATCTTGTTGATAGTCCGATATTCCTTCATGCTGCCGACCTCAGGGTGTTGAACTCTGCATCCATCTGCTTCATGATCTTGGCAAGTTCTGCCTTGTAGTCCTTGATGAACTTGATCTGCGGCAGTTCGCCCTTGCTCTTCACGGCAATGATCTGGGCGGGGCTGACACCGGCAGCCTGTGCTGCATAGGCAAGGTCTGCGAAGGTCTTGATAGACTTCATGATGTCGTACTGCTTGCTCATGTCACAGAACGTGTCGACTGCGTCGTACGCGTTCTGCTGGAGGAAGATCTCACGGATCATGCGGGCCACTTCGATGGTAACCTGCTCTGCCTCGGGCAGGGCATCGGAACCGACGAGCTGCACGATCTCCTGCAGTTCTGCTTCCTTCTGGAGGACTTCCATGGCCCATGCACGGATCTTGTTCCAGTCAGGGGAGACTTCCTTGTCGTAGTAGTCCTGGAGTGCCTCAAGATAAAGCGAGTAGGAGTTGAGCCAGTTGATGGCCGGGAAGTGCCGGCGCTGGGAGAGCTTGGCGTCGAGTGCCCAAAAGACCTTCACGATACGCAGGGTGTTCTGGGTGACCGGCTCCGAGAAGTCTCCGCCGGGCGGGGACACTGCCCCGATAACCGAGACGGAACCATCCGCGCCGTTGAGGGCCTTGGTCAGACCTGCACGCTCGTAGAACTCCGAGAGGCGGGCTGCAAGGTATGCCGGGTATCCTTCCTCACCGGGCATCTCTTCAAGACGGCTGGAGATTTCACGCATGGCTTCTGCCCAGCGGGAAGTGGAGTCTGCCATCAGGGAGACATCGTATCCCATGTCACGGAAGTATTCCGCGATGGTGATACCGGTGTAAACCGATGCTTCACGGGCTGCGACCGGCATGTTGGAGGTGTTTGCGATAAGAACGGTCCTCTCCATGAGGGGTTTGCCGCTTTTCGGGTCTTCGAGGTGCGGGAATTCAGTAAGAACTTCCGTCATCTCGTTGCCGCGTTCACCGCAGCCGATGTAGACCACGATTTCGGCATCCGACCACTTGGCCAGCTGCTGCTGGGTAACCGTCTTGCCGCTCCCGAACGGGCCGGGAATTGCGGCGGTGCCGCCTTTTGCGATCGGGAAAAGACCATCGAGGATACGCTGACCGGTGATCAGCGGGATCGTCGGGTTGAGCTTCTCCTTGACCGGGCGCGGGACACGGACCGGCCAGCGCTGGATCATCGGGTACTCGCGGCCGTCTTCGAGAACACAGATGGTCTCGTCAACGGTGAAGTCGCCGCTCTTGATGACCTTGATCTTTCCTGCCTTTGCATTGGGGTGCAGCATGATCCGGTGGACGATGTTGGTCTCCTGGACTTCGCCAAGGATTGCGCCGGGTTCGACTGTCTGGCCGACCTTGGCAATGGGCTTGAACGTCCACTTCTTTTCATGGGAGAGACCCGGTGCCGAGACACCACGCTCGATGAAGTTGCCCATCTTGTCGACAAGCACCGAGAGCGGGCGCTGGATACCATCGTAGATACTGGTCAGGAGGCCCGGACCGAGTTCCACTGCGAGCGAGAGACCGGTGTTGGATACCGGCTCACCCGGGCGGATACCGGAGGTATCCTCGTACACCTGGATGATGACGTTCTCGCCCTGGATCTTGATGACTTCTCCCATCAGCTCTTCTTTGCCGACCTTCACCACATCGTACATGTGGGCGTCAAGGTTGACTGCCGTAACGACAGGGCCGGCGATCCTTTTGAGGACCCCTTGTTTTTTGTTTCCTGAATTATCCTTTACTTCCACAGATCAACACCCACCGATCTCTTGATTTTCTCCCGCATGGAGAGCCCGCCTTCTTCGCCGCCGCCGATGGTGATCACGGTCGGCCGGACGGAGTTGTCCAGGGTCACACGGAGTTTCCTTGGAACCCTCTCCATGTCGCTCGCGTTCATGACCAGGATACCGACATTGGTATCTGCAAGGACACCGGTGATAGCCTCGACGAGTTTTTCGTCATTTTCCGCTGCAAAGGTCTTCTGGATCCCTGCAAGCCGGAAACCGAGGATGAACTCACTGTTACCGATAACTGCGATCTCCATGTTACATCACCAGGTAGTCCACGATCTTTTCAGACGGGAGTTTCGATTCCTTGCCCCGTGCAAGTGCACGCAGGTTAAAGACCTCGTACTTCTTCTTCTCGAGGTACACGAGGATGGGGTGGATAGAGAACGGATTCCTCTTGCTCATCTTCTCCATCTGTTCCAGCTGTACGCGGGTTAAGCGTGCCTCGATATACTGGACACCGCCTTTCTTTGTCTTGACCTCGTCAAGGAGCGTGTGCAGGGTATCGTTGCTGATGTTGGCCCGGATCATGTCCACGAACTCATTCAGGTCCTTGATATTGTTGAGGCTGGCAAAGTCTGTCAGGGACAGGCTGCCGCCGGGGATGAACATCTCGCGGGCTTCCTCGTCAACCTTGTCCGCCCGGAGGCGGAAGAGGGTCTTGACATTCTTGATATCGATCTCGAGCTGGATGTAGGCAAGGAACGATGCCCCGCCCTTGACCCCTGCCTTTGCATCATTGATGATGTTGGCATAGAGGTTCTTGTACAGCTCGTTCTCCATCCGTGCAAACGAATTTGCCTCTTTTGCAAGCGGGTATTCGCGGGCAAGTACCGGGAACATCCGGTGGTCTTTTAAGAGCTCGATGATCCGGTCCCCGCTCTCTTCAGCGAGCATCCGGTCAAGCGCGATCTTGTCAAGGCTGCCGGCAGGGACAAGGATCTCCTTGATCTTGCCTGCTTTCTCGCCATGCATCTTGCCCCGCAGGATGGTAAGCACGTTCTGGATATCCCAGGTCCGGAGGTAGACCTGCGTGAACTGTTTTAAGGTCCCCGGCGTGATCTCCTGGATCTTCTGGTATTCCTTTGCAAGGTTCCAGCTCAGGGCGACTTCCACTAAGTCGATCCCCTTAAACGTGGTCCCGAGCTCGTCGATCTCCTGTTTGTATTCAGTTTCTCCAATGATACGGGTGATCTCAGAGACGCTCATGTTGAGCATCCGCTGGTACTCCTCTTTGGGGAGGAGTTTTGACTTCCTCATCCGCATCCTGGTACACACGTAGATGTACGGTGCTGAGATATTCACACCCATACGTGCTCCCCCTTATCCAAACAGGATGTCCGACGCATCTTTCAACCCGGATTCCCAGACCTTTGCAAGGAACGTGCGGTAGCTGTAATCAATCTGCAATGCTGCCCCTTCACCCTCGATCAGGATACCGCCGTCGATATCCACGGGTGCCCCTACCCGGAACTTACTGAACTCTGCCTCGGCGACAAGGGCCTTGGCGGCTGCCTGGTCGCGGGCATTGCAGAAGATCGTCCCGGAGGGGATCTCTTTCTTTGCCTCGGTGAGGAGTTTTTTCATAGCGTCCTTGTGGAAGCTGTCGGGGAGTGCGGCAATCTCCTTGCGGGTTGCCTCGTAGACCTGGTCGAGGAGCGCCTTCTGGGTGTTGAGGAGCTCACGCTTGACGAGCAGGTTTGCTGCGGAGACGTCCTGGCTGATGATGTGCCCGGTCTGTTTGCTGACTTCATCTTCAGCGGTCAGCTTGATCGTCTCTGCCTTCTTTCCTGCTGCGGCAAGGATTTGGTCTGAATCGGCCTTTGCTTCGGCATGGAGCTTGTCCGCCTCGGCTTTGGCCTTCTCCCGGATGTCCTTAACGAGCTTCTCAAGGCCGATGTTCGCATCCCCGGGGGTGTGAACATGGCCGCAGTTGGGGCAGACTTCCTCTTTTTTCACATCTGATCCCATCGTGTGTGCTCCGGTTATAAGAATAACAGCAGGAGACCAACGACAAGACCGAAGATGACGATTGTTTCAGGGATAACGGTGAAGAGAAGGCCCAGACCGAAGAAGTCCTTGTTCTCGGCGATTGCACCGACTGCTGCTGCACCGATACCCATCTCGGCGACACCGGTACCGATACCGGTAAGACCTACTGCGAGACCTGCGCCGATTGCCTTCATGCCGTACTGTGAAGCCTTGATTGCTTCGATGCTCATTCCAACGTCACTGACTGCTGCTACTGCTACTTCTGCTGCCATAATTTATTCCTCTGTAAATCTGCGTTTTATCCCAAAGGGATTGTACTTCTGGCCTCCACCTTTGTAGAACTTGGTGAAGAATTCGACATAGTGTAAACGGATCGAGTGGAGCCCGCCACCCAGGATACTTAATGCGATGTTCAAAAGATGCCCGAACAGGAAGATTCCCAGGCCGATCAGGATCATGACGATGCTGATAAGCGTGAAGTTCTCCAGCGCCGGGTTGATGAACATCGTAAAGGTCATGTAATTCACGACCATGGCGATTGCGACACCCGACAGGCCGACTGCGACAAGACGGGCGTAGGAAAGCACGTGCGAGACGATCGTGGGCAGTTCGATGACTTCAAGGAAGTTCTCGCGTGCAATGAAGACGATACCCATCAGGATGAGTATGCCGCCAATGATAAGACCCAGGTTCACACCGAGTCCGGCAACGGTGAAGACGACCGGAAGCCCGGAAAGGCTGGGCATCAGCGGGATTGCTGCTACTGACCAGATGGCGAGGATGATA
>JAAZNH010000266.1 GCA_012798365.1 Methanomicrobiales archaeon
ATGAGGGTCCCGGCAATGTCAACCGGAAGTTCTACCCATTCGATGGTGGGAATGAGCGTGCAGGTGCCGCGTTTCAGGACACTGTCAGATGCAGCGCGGAGATCATACGACGCGGGCTGCTGGCATTCTTTCTGGTACGGTGAGATTACCAGATTTCCTGAACCGCGGTTCTCATCGAGCCGGCGGGCAAATTCCGATGCTGATAAAATCATTTTAGTAAGGTATCGGTAGAGAATGCTTAATATCTTTTGATGGTAAGAAGTTTGGAGGGATCCATGGGGTAGAGGATATCCTCTTGGGCTTCGAACCCAAGGACGCGGGTTCGATTCCCGCTGGGTCCGTTTTTTTTACATTTTTTGGGGAAAAACAGTATTGGAAGTGATCCGGAACCGCGTTTCACCGGGGAGATGACGGGTGCCGTTGATTTTCCAAAAGAAATCGATTGAGATACTGGATTGGTAAAAGCCGGTCAGTAGTGGAGGGTGATGCAGTTCTTTCTTGCGGACAGTTCCGATAGCATCGGCAGTACCGACGGGGGCCTTCGGGGGGGATTTGCCGGAAACCCCCTCTTTGATATCTAAGAAAACGGGCGGACAAAAATTGTACGGAAAGAAGCACTGATGACCACAATCGTACTCTATTATCGGAGGATTGAGGCTGGAACACTGTACGAGGAGGGGGGAACAGCAATCCGGCATCATGAGAGGACATCCGAGGGGATTTGTGCCATGAACGTGGTTCTATCGCTGATGGTGCGACATCATAACCAGAATGAGAATTGGGAAAAGAATATTTTTTCGCGTACGTGCAAATTCATTCACTGGACTTTTTTTTAAAAAAAAAAAAGATTCTGATTGATCCGGATCTCTTTTTGCGATCGGTATCTCGATTGCGATGAAAAACCGCAAGTCACCTGCGAGAGAGAAATCTGATCCGGACCATTATGGTCTTCCGCACATTGGCGGGTAATTATTCACAGTGCGGTTTTTTCTGGGAAAAAACTCAAAAGGTTGAGGTTATTCTAATTTAAAAAATTAAAAAAATCAGATTTCATCCCGTCTCAGGATATGCCGGTGTTTCCTCCCACCCAGAATCCGGATTACCGCAAAGAGCAGGATAACAACTGCAGCGGCAACACCGATCATGGTGATGAGGCCCATGTCAAGGTTCTTCTCAAGCACAAGACTGGCAGAAGATGTGGCATTCCCCTGCATCACTTCATGCTGGACTGAAGCAGATGCATACCCTTCTTTTGATACAGAAATATTCAGCGGGGTATTGAATTTCACCTGGGTTACCAGCTGACCGCGTTCATCAGTAAGACCCTTGTCTGCACCGTTAATGGAGACAGATGCATTCGGGAGATTCTTTTGCTCCTTATCCGTAACGAAGATAGAGAGGGCTGCACTTTCAAACGAAAGGTCGAAATTGTAGTCTTCCGGCTGGGTGGTAACCACAATCATCCGGCTTGCCGGAAGATAGCCGGCTTTGCGGACTTCAACCTGGTAAGACCCGGAGACCAGTGACGGGAAATTGCTCCGGCCATACTGGTTTGTGGTCCCGGTCAGGCTTCCATTGAAATAAATGTCCGCACCGGCCAGGGGCGATTTCTTCTCATCAAACACATAGATAAACGCACCGACAGCGGCCTTGCCGATCTCGACACCATAAATTGCATCAGCATCGGTAATTATCCGGGATTCGGACAACGTCTGGTATCCGGTTTTCCGGATCTCGAACACATGCGTCTTTCCCCGGACAATCGGGGTAATCAGGATTCCACGGGAGTCGGTTTTTCCAGCCAGCGTTGAATCAACGTACACTTCCACATCGGAAAGCGGTTGTTTGGTTTCCTTATCCTTCACGGTGATTGAGAACCTGTTGCCGGATAACAACCAGTACTGGACCTCCTTATTCTCCCCTTCAACATCGACAGTTTCAGAGCGGGGCTGGTAATTTGTTGCTTTGATATCAACAGAATAGATGTTATTGGATTTGATGGCGAAGAGCGCTGCCCCGGCAGCATCGGTGAGTTTTCCTTCGGTGACATTCACCGCTGTGATGTTGACTTTTGCACCGGAAACCGGGCTGAGGGTATCTGAATCATACAGGTTGATCTTCAGCGTGAGGGTTTTCCTGGTCATGTTGACCCAGAGTGCAGTCACGTTCTTCCCAACCGTCTGCTCCCAGTCTTCATACCCGCTTCGTGATACCTGGATATGTTGATCGTTTGCACCGGAATGGGACAGGAATGCCTGGCCATTGTTATTGGTCTTTGCGTAATTTCCCCCGTTCACAAACACCGTTGCCTGCGGCATTGTCGTATTATCAATACTGTCCCGCACGGTTATCAGCAGGTCCGTTGCCTGAGCTGCGCTGCACAGGAGGAGTATGCAGAGGACAGCAAAAAGGAAACGAGAATTACGATTATACATGATAAATTATCGCCCTCTGCCCCTATATCAGCACATCGGTCTATATCTCGGTAACGGAAGGTACCCGGTCAAGAAGCATTCCTTCAACCAGGATCGGCATAAGCCGGCGACCTTCTTCAATGGCGTTCTGCAGCCTCCAGCTTCGGTCGGCATAGATCGTGAACAGGGGTTCACCTGCTTTCACGAGCTTTCCTTTCTTGGCGTGAAGCAGGATTCCAGCACCCCGGTCGGAAGGCGCTCCTGCAGTCCGTGCAAGCGAGATGAGTGAGCGGTTGTTCATCTCGATCACGTACCCGGACGATGGCGAGTTCACAACATACTGGTGTTCTCCAGGGACAATATCCGTGGATTTCACCGTGGGATCGCCGCCCTGGATCTCGATCATCTGCCGGAATTTTTCAAGCGCTTTACCTTTTACAAGGAGCTCGTGAGCGACAGAAACGCCACTCCCGCGGGGAGCTTTTCCGGCCATCTCCAGCGCAATCCCGGCCAGGGACAGGCTTTTCTGGATGAATGAATTGGGTTCAGATGCACCCTCAAGGACCCGCAGTGCTTCAATAACCTCGAGTTTCGGCCCGATGCTCCGACCGACAGGGATATCGCCATAGGTAAGAGCGCACTCAACTTTCATCCCGAGCCGTTCCCCAAGCTCGATAAACTCGCGGGCCATTTTTCTGCCATCCTGCATCGTGGCAACCTTCGTATGCTGCCCGACCGGGATGTCTATGACAACAAGGTTTGCACCAACAGCGAATTTTTTTGCCATCACGCTTGCAAGCATCTGGCCGCGGGCATCGATCTTGAACGGATATTCCTGGACAATGATCTTATCATCGGCAGGAGCAATGTTGGTAGCCCCGCCCCAGACAATGCATCCCCCGATCTTCTCTGTCATCCGCTGGACCTCGCTTGCAGAAAACTCTACGAATGCAAGGACTTCCATAAGATCGGCCGTACCGCCGGCCCCGGTAATCGCACGCGAACTGGTCTTGGGAATCTTCAGTCCGCTTGCGGCAATGATAGGAACAACAAGGAATGATATCTTGTTACCCGGGACACCCCCGATGGAATGCTTGTCGACAATCGGCCGTGAGGCAAACTTGATTTGCTCACCGGTTTCAACCATCGACCGGGTGAGGTATTCGATCTCATCCATGTCAAACGGATTGATGTAAGATGCCGTGATAAAGGCCGTTAATTCTGCTGCTGAAATATCGTCACTCACAATGTCCTTGACAACGGTAAGTGTCTCCTCCTTGGAGAGTTTTCCGCCATCCATCTTTTTCTTGATGAAGTCCAGGGATGCAGGACGACCAGCTTCACGAACCTCGACACTTGCTTCATCCTCCAGGTGTAGGCGCTCGTTTGTTATCCGGTAAATTCCGACAGTCCCCGCCGGAATAATCGTTGAGGTTGTCTCAACCGCAGCTGCAACAGAGACACCGTTCTTTGAGTTGATAACCTGAATACGGTCACCATTCATTACACCAAAACTGCGAGCGTCCTGGCGGTTCAGCAATACCCCCCTTGTTGCGATATCCAGTATTTTTGCATTCAGTTTCACGGTTACACCTTCACGGATCACAAAGAACACATCCGGATGGATGTATTTCCTATCTACGTTCACCACTCCCGAATATAAAAAGGTGGCACCCCGGATAAACGGGAATAGGAAAGACAATCTGTCGATATGCTACGATGAACCGGATGCGGCGATTGGAGAAGATGTGGTTACCCTATTGGTTTCGATTTAAAAAAAAAAGAAAAATTTATGATTTAGTTCAGTGCCTGCGCACGACGATGAATGCAACTGCACCGAGGCCGATTAAGGCAATCAGTGCACCGTAGCCGGGCGACTTGGTCGGGACGGTGGTTACGGGTGCTGCGGTCGTGACAACAGGTGCTGCGGTGGTTACGGGTGCTGCGGTAGTAACTACTGCAACAGTCGTCTGGACTGCAGTGGGTGCAGTGCCTTCGAGGACGTTGAACAGTGCAGTACCGGTTGCTTCCTGGATGACTGCGGATTCAGTAACAATGTACTCGTCCGGCTTGAATGTTGAGGAGTCAACATCGAACGAGATCTTGTTCATGCCGCTGTCGCCCTTGGTAACCTTGACGGTACCAGTTGCGCCGCTGAACTCGCCGCTCTGGCTCTTCTGAGTCGGCTTGAATGATGATGAGTAGACCTGGACGAGGATTTCGTCATCTACTGCGAGGTTGGTCTGGGCAGTGATGGTGAACTTGTCACCAACGCGCTTGTCGCCAATCGGGTCGATGCGGATGACGGGTTCCTCGATAAGGAACTGGAGCTTGGTGTAGGTGTCGTCGACGTTGGGGTCGTTGATACCCTGGACGAGTGCTTCTGCTGCGTCAGATCCCTGCAGGCTGCCGGATCCGAGGAGCTTGAAGATTTCTGCACCAGCTGCGTTGTTCTGCCTGTTGAGCATGCGGTTGTATACGATACCGTATCCTGCTGCGCCAACAGTGGAGCTTGCAAGGTAGACATCGTAGTCATCGTTCTGCATCGGGTGCTGGACGACAACGAAGTACTGGCCTGCGTACAGCTTCTTGGTCTCTTCCTGGCGGACTTCGTACTTGAACGATGCGTCAGAGTTCACTGCTTCAGTGGTGACAACTGCGTAGTTCTTTCCGAGGATCCAGATCTGGACGCCCTTGGGCTGGCCTTCGGCGGTACCGGTGATGTAGATTCTGTCACCCTTTGCGACAGTGGACTGGGAGGCGGTTGCAGAGACGAACGGCTTCTTGATGATGATAGAGACCGTGCCGTATGCTGCGTGCTCGAGTGAGTCCTTGTCGTAAGGCTGGCTGACTGCATAGATCGTGTAGGTACCTGCATCCAGTGCATAGTTGGAGGTTCCCCACTTCCATGACCAGGTGTTGTCGCCGTTGACGTCAACGACCTTGAAGGTTCCCGGCTGGTTGTTTACAACCTTTGCATTGGTGTTGGTGCGGCGGGGGTCCTGGTTCTTGATATCGGAACCTACGGAGTGCAGGTTGGGTCCGATGAGGAACAGGTAGGTCTTGTAGGTCTCGGTGTTGGTACCGGACAGCTTGATCTCCTCGCCGAGGTAGTAGCTCTGGTCGCCGGCTGCCACGATAGTGACTGCGCCCTTCTCGACCTTCACATCGACCTCATCGCTCTTGTAGTCGCCAAGGCCGGATGCGTTGCGCTCGACACGGATGGTATACTTCTGTGCCTTGGTCCAGTTGCTGGTAACCCACTCAACGGTCCGGACACCGGAGGTTGAGGTGGTGATGTTGGCGTAGTACCTGACACCGTTGTACGGGCCGGTTGCTACATCATCCTTGACAGTCTTGCCTGCTCCGTTCTCATAGGCGTTAGCACCGATAACATACGGGCCGGCCTGCGGGTCCATAACGACCTTTTCCTGGTTCAGGTTGACCATCGGCGGCTGGTTGTCGTAGGAACCGTCCATCGAGGAGGTGCCCTTGACCCAGATGTAGTACTCAGTGCTGGGCTTGCCGGTAACGGTGACCGAGAACGGCTTGCTGCGGACTACGGAGTCCTTGTTGGCTTCGATCTTGACTGAGTCGGAGACGAGGGTCACAGTGTAGGTCTGTGAAACGGTCTTGCCGGTGAAGTCTGCACCCTGGTTCTTGTAGTTGTCCTTCATCTTGTTGAGCTTGGATTCTGCTACAACAGTGTAGGTGCCAACCGGGTATGCATACTGGTTGTTGAAGTCAAGTGCCTGGGTGTTCCAGTATCCACCACGGGTGTACACATCAGCGTCTGCTGAGTTGTAGCCACCCCAGGTGAACGGCTGGACATTGATGAAGTTCTTGGTCAGGGACTTGCTGTTCTGCGTGTCAGTTAAACTGTCTGCCCCAGAGCTGTTGATGAACAGACGGGTCAGCGTTGCACCGGACTCGTCCTTAACCTTGAGGTCAATGTAACCGTCAACGGTCGTGTCCCAGAGGTGGCCGGTACCTGCGGTCCAGACAAAGGTCGTCTGAGTGGGTTCGGTAACTCCGCCAATAATGCCAGTACCCATGTTGGTTGCAGATGTGTTGAATGTGTAGATTGTGTTGTTGAAGTAGTAGGTCTTGGTGTAGGTGTTTGCCTGGACAGCAGTGGTCCCATCTGCAAAGGTCATCAGCCGGTTGACGGTTGACGTGTTCGCGTAGTATGGAGTTGCTCCGGTGACGTTGGTCCAAGCACCTGTGCTCCATGAGTCAACGGTGATTGTGTTAATATCGTTGGTCCACGTAAATGTGGCAGTAGAGGTTCCGTTAACCCACCAGAAGCCGGGGCTGACATCGTACATGTTCGAGCGGCGGGTGTCGGTCGGGTTGAAGACCATGTTGGTGTTGATCTTGAAGCCGAGCCTCTCGCCCTGCGGAACTGACTTGCCGGTGACATCTGCTGCCTGGTCAAAGTCCCAGACGTTGATATCAAGGGTCGG
>JAAZNH010000267.1 GCA_012798365.1 Methanomicrobiales archaeon
GCCGGCACATAGTCCCCGAATTGTGCTGTGGTTATCACATGGTTGCGATCAATAAACGCAGAGGCTGGAGCAGCATATCCCGCAAATGCGATGATAATGCAGGCGATAATGATCCGGTTCATCGTGTTATTGTCTGGCATAGGTTTCCTTCCTCCCCTATCCCGTCACTATCCATACGGTGCGTTTTGTCCTGGTCAGCAGATACTCCCAAAAAGGCACGGGCAGGAATAATGAAACGGCCGCGGGCTCCTTCAATTGATTTCCGTTTTCCCATTATTGGAACCGTCATTGCATTCACTCTCTGTCAGTTCCCGCAAAAGGGAGGGCAGAAGCAGGTTTGCTGCCATTTTCGGGTTTTTCACTCATGCAATCCTCCAGCCTGCCATCATAATATACTTTCATCTCAAGCCTGTGGCCCCGTTCGTAGTGCTGCATACGCTTCCTGTACATCTTCTGGTCATGATGCAGGTTGTTCACGGTGAAAAACTCGTGGATGACTTCGTGGAACGCAATCTGGTGCGTGAGGTACGCATTCTCGTACTCCTTGATCTCACGCGCAAGGATCAGGCAATCGTCATAGGTTAGTTCCGGATTACGTTCCCCGTGCCTGCCCTTCCGGGCAAACTGCTTCCACGTGATATGGCCCGGAACACCGGCGCTGCGGCGGAGCATATGCGGGTAGATACGGCAGGCACTAAAGCGCCGGTCATAGATCCGGCACCGACAACCATCCAGGAACCAGCAGGACCCGGCCTTATCATTTTTCATCCGGAGTGCATATCCACTCACGTAGACCATCCCATACTGGTCACAGAACTCAGGATCCGGAGCAGGTACATACGCGGCAGGGTCGATCTTTTTCAGCGTATCCACATCGCGGTCAAGGAGGAAGATGTGATTGTTTACCGATCGTGTACAACAGGCACCGCAGCACGTACACCGGAACCTTGCAGACCAGATATCGCTGGCAATCTGTTCAAGCGGATACGTAAAGAGGCGGTTACGCTCCTGCATCAGGGCAATAATCCGGTAGGGAAGGGGAATTTCTTCTGCGGATGTCATGCTCCATCTCCGTGGATTTTCGTAATACAGGGCTCAAAATCAATGCTGTCAAGGATGTATTCAGCTTCAAACCGCTCTCCGTCAGGCAGGATGAACTCTGCTTCGGTAACTTCCGGTATCCGGTACCCGTTGAAATCAAAATAGGATGAATAAAGGCAGGAAACCAGACCTGGTGCAGGCTGGCCGTTCGTGGTACTGCTCTCATGAATACAATTCATGCTTTCCATCCATCCCCGCTCGTCAAACCGTACGAGTGCTTCAGCGGATACCGTGCCATCGGTTATTACCGCCCGGGCTGCGGTGTTGTCGACCGGGTGCCACTGAATAAAGGTACAATGAGCATGAACCATGGGAAACAAGGGTGTGCAGGAAAGATACCGGAACAGCGCAGGCGAAACGATCTCGCTGTTGTTAATGTTACTGAGGGGAATAAGGGAGAACAGGTTCAGGTTCATCCCGGCACGGTGATCAACATAATAGTCAAAACGGTCCAGCCAGACCCCCGGAAGGTAGGCAAGTGTCGCCCGCCACCAGAATCCCGGGACGGCAATCGAGAACGCACATTCGCCCCCGAGGACCAGCCACCTCCCCTTTTTCCCGTACCGCGCCTTTCCATGGTATTTCATCCTGACACTTTCCGCAGATGCACACGTTCCAGCACCGGCAAATGATAAGTACCGCTGGACCGGTTCAGGGAGTAATCCGGTATCCCGCGGTAGAGGGAGTGCTGCATAGGAAACAATCAGCCTGAGGTAGTTAACCTGTTCTTCGATCATGAGCGAGTAAAGATTCTCACCCAGTACGATGATGAACAGGAAGAGGGCAAGACACAGGACGATGGTGAAAAGCAACAGGTCAAACATCCTGATGCCCTCCTGACCGCATATGGACGTCTACCTGCCGGAACGGGATCTCAATGCCCTCCTCCCGGAAACGATCATCGATTCTTGTATTCAGGTAGTCCTGCACATCCCACGTAAAATCGTAGTTATTCGTATACAGGATGAGCTGGCCGTTCAGACTGGATTCTCCAAACTCGAGGAAATAGACTGATGGGGCAGGATCAAGGACTACCCAGGGGGTTTTGGCTGCTGCTTCGTTGGCAAGTTCCAGGAGTATCGTTTTGACTCTCCGGATATTGCTGCCATATGCGACCGAGAACGGGATACGCACTTTCATGCGGATATCCGGCATCGCGTAATTGACAATAACGTTTGAAGTGAGTTTTGAGTTGGGGATCGTAACGATCTGGAAGTCCAGGGTTTTGATCCGGGTGCTTCTTGGCCCGATACTGATGACATCTCCAAAAAACGTGTCATATTTTATCCGGTCACCAATCCTGAACGGCTTGTCAACCGTGAGAATGGCGCCGCCCAGAAAATTACCGATAATCTCCTGGGCCGCAAGGGCGAGGGCTATGGCACCTATGCCGGCACCTGCAAGCATCGGGGTGATATCGATGCTGAACTCGGAGAGGATGAGCAGAAACGCAACAAACCAGATGAGATACCGGGAGATCACTTCCAGCATCGGGAGCAGCTGGTCGTCAGCTTCGGTCTGGGTTTTGGATGCAAGCCACCGGCCGTAGGTCGTAATAACGTTATAGCTGAATGAAGAGACGATCCAGGAGGCTATGATGATGAAAACAGAATTAATGATCTGGTAACCGGTGATGGAAATCTCACCAATGGTCCAATGCATCGCATCCGGTCCGATGACAAACGCGGTCAGGGCTATGTAGATGGTGACTGCAAGGATGGAGACAATCAATGGTTTTCCCGTTGCAAGCAGGATGATATCATCGATAAGGGTCTCAGTCTTTTCCGCCTTTCTCTGGAGCCAGCAGTAGACAACGTAGGTCAGGATTGCGGCAACAAGACCCGCGGCGATCGTAATCCCGGCATACCCATAATTGGCATCCATGGTCACAGCCTCTTGTACCAGACGTTCATGCTTTCAATCGATCCGCAGATATTGGTATTGTTGGGAAGCTGTCCGCCAAATTCGTACCCGGCTCCTGCAAATACGGTATTAATCGGCCCGGACACCGCCCTGCAGATCGTGAAGGCCAGCCGGATCCCTTCCTTTTTCATATCG
The DNA here is from genome assembly GCA_012798365.1 of Methanomicrobiales archaeon. GTDB lineage: Archaea > Halobacteriota > Methanomicrobia > Methanomicrobiales > Methanospirillaceae > Methanoregula. The sequence goes on from JAAZNH010000267.1 coordinate 3,160, forward strand.
GTCTCCATTGCATGGAGAAGGTGGCTTGCAAATCCCCGCCCCCGGAAAAGGGGGCTCGTTGCGAAATCTGTAACTTCAATGATCCGGTTGGAAGAATCCACCTCGCAGGAAGCTACCGCAGCAAGGATGTGGGATTTTTTTACCACATAGTACCTTGTGTGATCCTGCAGCGATTTGCGGATAAACTCATCATCCGTTATCGGAAAGGGGTACGTTTTAAATACCGTCTGGTAGAGTCTTGCAATCTCTGTTGCATCCCCTGCATGAGCATGCATGAGCGAGAAGCCCTCCGGGAGAACGTGAGGGGCTCTCCTGCCCGCGTGTACGAAAGCTTCTGAGAGGGTATTGGCGATAATCGTTGCATCCCGGACATTTTTTCGTTCGGGATCCAGATACTTTGCCATGAATACCGCAGGCTCATCCTGATAAAACAGGGGCACGGTTGCTTCGCTGACATACCCGGCATGAGAAAACGGTTCTTGAGCAGATTCAGGAACCTTGACAAAGATTTTCGAATAGCCCTCCTTTCGGGCAAGGTCATCAGCCAGCCGGATGATGTCGGGAATATCTTCCCTTGCAAGTTTCATCACATACACCCGGTTGTTGAAGTGTCCGTGCTGGATGACACTGCTGCCATGGTTCATGATGACATCATTGTGCGTCATCGTGCCTCCGCTCCATCCTGTCGGTATTTTCAGGGATCAGCGTTGTCGTGGCATCATAATCAGCAAGCAGTTTTGCAACACCGACAACCCTGGACTCATCCGCGCGGTCGGTATTCAGCTGGAGTTTGCAGGCGTCACAGTCCCCGTTACAGAAGATACGGTCATAACGGGCCGGTTCCTGGTATGTGCAGATCATTCCCTCGTAATTCCTCAGGACAACCTTGTGAACAGACCATGTCAGAAGATAATTGGGAAAAACCGGGATCTTTCCTCCCCCTCCCGGAGCATCGACAACATAGCGGGGCACGGCAAACCCGCTCGTGTGACCGATTAAATTCTCCATAATTTCGATACCTTTCGATACGGGGGTCCGGAAATGACTGATTCCTTCTGACAGGTCACACTGGTAAAGATAATACGGGCGTATCCGGTTTTTTACCAGCTGGTGGACAAGGGCCTTCATGATGCGGGGGCAGTCATTGATGCCGGCAAGGAGGACCGACTGGTTTCCAAGGGGGATGCCGGCATCCGCGAGTTTCTTCACCGCTGCCTGCGCGGACTCCGTCATTTCCTTGGGGTGGTTAAACTGCATGTTGACCCAGACCGGGTGGTGTTTTTTCAGGACCGCCACAAGTTCATCAGTGACCCGGAACGGGAGGACTACCGGGACGCGGGTACCAATCCTTATTACTTCAACATGAGGGATGGACCGAAGTTCAGTGAGGATCCAGTCAAGGTAATCATCGCTGAGCATGAACGGATCTCCGCCGGACAACAGGACATCACGGACCTGGGGATGCGTGCGGATATACGTAATAGCCCGCTGGATCTCATCCTTTCCCGGGATAGAATCTACATCCCCCACCTTTCGTTTGCGTGTGCAGTGCCGGCAGTACATGGCACAGGTATTACTGACCAGGAACAGCACCCGGTCCGGGTAACGGTGCGTGATACATGAGCAGGGGCTGTCCTTGTCTTCGGCAAGAGGATCGGCAAGCTCGTACGTTTCCACGATAAGTTCTGCCGGGGACGGGAATGCCTGTTTGAAGATAGGATCGTTTTTGTAATCGTTCACATCGATGAGCGAGAGGTAATACGGCGTAATGCTGAAGGGGAACTTCTCAATGGTTTTTTTGATGCGCTCCTGTTCATCATGGCTGAACCGGATTCCCAGGATCTGCTGGAATGTCTCAATATCCCTGATGGCATGACGTACCTGCCAGCGCCAGTCTTTCCAGTATTCCGGCCCGGTTTCACCCGGGGCCGCTCTTGGGTTGATTACCCCCTTATCCCGGGGCTGTTCAGCCCCGTGGTAATAGGCTTTGACGATTGAAACGACATCTTTGAATGTGTTCCTGAACTGCCCCCCAATACTCTGGAAGGGAGCAGGTTCCGGTGTTCTGTCCGCGCTCTGCGCCGCTTTTTTGTGCGTTTGTGCTGAAGAGGATATTGTAGCACCCCCCTCAAAACAGCCACACCTTCTGTTTTTCAACTTCTGCCGTCAGGTGCTGGTAATCGTCAAACCAGCGGGCAACCGGATTTGAGCGGAAGACCATGAACTTCCCGATATCCACAGCATCGGCTGCCTGGTGGTAGCGCATGAATACGTGTTCTGCTGTCTTTCCGACCACCTCAATCTTGCCGGTGGCATGGGACATGACGAACCGCGCCCGTTTTGCAAGACCGGAGCATGCCTGCCAGGACTTCTGCAGGACATCGTAGGACTCCTCCAGCGGGACCTGGAAGAAACCATTGCCGGTTGTCGGCCGGCACTGGAAGACGTAATACGGCGATATCCCGGCAAAGGAAACCTTCCGGAAGAGGGCGGTCAGCGTTTCGGCATTATCATTGATGCCGTTGAGAATGGGGGTCTGGTTAACGACAATAACCCCGGCTTTTCTGAGCGCTTCGGCTGCCTCTATCGAGACCGGGGTGATCTCCCGCGGGTGGTTGAAATGGGCCATCAGGTAGATCCGCTTTTCCGGTGTGCTGTACCGGGAGAGGGTATGCAGGAGTTCTGCATCGTTGAGAATCCGGTACGGGTTATAGGCAAGCATCTTGCTGCCGATCCGGATGATGCTGACATGCGGGATCTCCCGCAGTTCGCGCAGGACCGGCTCCAGCTGCCGGGTAGCGAGCATCAGCGGATCGCCCCCCGTCAGGAGGACGTTGGTTATCTCCTTATGTTCACGGATATACTCAAGGTTTCCGGATACATCTTTGACGGTCTCGCGTTCGCAGGACATGAAAAGCCGTTTGCGGAAACAGAAGCGGCAGATGCCGCCGCAGACATCAGTGAGGAGAAGAAGGCCGGTCTGGTCATATTTGTGCTGGAGGCCGGGTTGTTTTGTGTAATCTTTTTCACAGGACGGATCGCAGGACCCGCTGCCGTTGAGTTCCCGGATGTCGGGAATCACAATCCTGCGCAGCGGATCGTGGCCGTCTTTCCAGTCAATCAGCGAGAGATAGTACTCGTTTGAGCGGAACGGGAACATGTCGGTCACCGTCTCCATCTTCTCCCTCGCTTTGGGAGCGAGCCCGACAAGGTTGTCGAGTTCGGAAATTGATGTAATGTACTTAGGGTTCACTTATATCACCTCGGTTCTGGGGGCTATGCTCTGCCGGTAAGAGGGCAGGGGTTGAGCGGTGCGAAAATTCTGGATGATCACGAACAGTAATTTCTGCGTACCTGAGTGCACCACTCAGTGAGTTTTCCTTGGGGCTCATCCTTTAAACCCTTTCTGTTATTTCCATTTTGCAGAACGGATTTATCAAAAGGGGGTTGATTCGGGCTCTGAAATGGTAAACCCCGGCGGAACGTCCCCTGGATCGAAGGCCGCAGGAACCGAAGCCTTTTCAATCCTTACCGTGTAATGATTCTCTATTCAAACCAGCGACGAGACGGAAACTGTCCATGACCCTGAGCCGGCATCATCATCCATCCCCGATAATCACAGCCCTGAGTTCAGATCTGGGCATTGTCGTGGTTGCAGCAATTGTCATCATTGCCGTGTATCTCATTGATACAATCACCCCGCTTGGCCAGCCGGTCTGGCTCCTGTATCTTGTTCCCCTGGTCCTGTCCTACTGGTCAGAGAGGTATTATGCAATCCCGACCGTCTGCATCGTGACCCTGCTTTTCCTGGTTGGGGGTTTTGTCGCATCACCGGCAGGAATCCCGATCCAGGAGGCGATCCTGATGCGGTTCACCTTCTTCCTCATCTTCATCTGTGCTGCACTCCTCCTCTGGGCAATCCGCCGGAGGACAATCCGGCATGAGAACCTGTCGTAACCATTCCTGTCCTGGTTTTTTCCTGGACAGTATCCCTTCCGTTGCAGGGTGCGTTCAGGGGTCTGAGCCTGTCTGCCAGCCCCGGTATTCATCCGTGGCATCTTTCCTGTCTTCCCAGAGCCACGCCATGCGGTCGAGGAACCAGAGTTTGCCGCAATAGACCAGCGCCATACCGAAGAGCGTTGGCCAGAAATCGTATACGAAAACGCCCCAAAACACAAAAAGCATGCCGATACCCGATACAGCCGAGAGAACATTTGGGGCAGTTCGGTGGTGCAATGGAACGGGGACAACATCGCGGTTCAGCCAGACGCGTTCACCCATGACGGCTTTCGATGCCCAGTGGCCGATGCCTTTTGGGGCAGGAAAGATGCGGGGATTGAACCAGGCCCAGAGCAGCCCGACGGCAACCGGGGCAAGGGCATACCAGC
>JAAZNH010000268.1 GCA_012798365.1 Methanomicrobiales archaeon
CCTTCTTTACATCAGCTCCCCTGCTGACATTCACCTTCAGCACCATTCCCTGGATGTTGCTCTTGATGCCCCCCTCAACATCTCCCCGGGGGGCTTTCTGCGGGGTAACCCCGGTAACCTCGACCTTGTTTCCGCCAACGGAGACGATACGAACCGAGAACACTTCACCGTCAACTTCAACTTCCATCTCACCAGGAAGATCCGCAGGGGGCTGGATCCCGGCCTGTTTGACCGGGATCGCCTCAGCAGGCTTTTCTCCTTTGAGAAATGCGGGCGCAATGGCAGGATACAGGATATAGGTGAGGATGTCTTCGTCCTTTTTAACAAGCCCGGCTTTCACAGCTTCTGCTTTCATCTTCTCGTACGAGGGTTCCAGCAGATCGGCCGGCCGCACCGTGACAACCGGGTCCTTGCCAATGATTTTGTGACGAATCTTCTCACTGACCGGGGCCGGGGATTTCCCGTACAGGCCGTGGACATAATCCTTGACCTCTTTGGTGACATTGCGATACCGCTCGCCGTTGCCGACAAGGACGTTGAGGACTGCCTGCGTCCCCACGATCTGGCTTGTAGGAGTCACAAGAGGCGGATAGCCCAGGTCTTCTCTCACCCGGGGGATCTCAGCAAGCACCTCTTCCCAGCGGTTGAGCGCGTCCTGCTCCTTAAGCTGGGAGATGATGTTGGAGATCATGCCGCCAGGAAGCTGGTAGATGAGGACATCGCTGTCAACCCGTTCGGAGATAGGGTTGAGCAAACCGCCATATTTCTCCCGGATCTCAAGACAGGAATTCCGTACTGTGCGCAGCCGCATGAGATCAATGCCGGTATCATGCGGGGTTCCCTTGAGTGCGGCAACAATACTTTCCGTTGGCGGCTGGGAAGTGCCCATGGCAAACGGTGACATCGCAGTATCAAGAATATCCACACCAGCCTCAACTGCAGCCTGGTAGCTCATGGGCGCAATCCCGCTGGTTGAGTGGCTGTGCAGGCAGACCTTGATATCAACAGATTTCTTGATGCCGGTAATAAGTTCCCGGGTTGCCTCTGGCATAATGAGCCCGGCCATGTCCTTGATGCAGATGGAGTCGCATTCCATTGCCGCAAGCTCTTTGGCCATCTCGATAAAGGTCCGGGTGTTATGGACCGGGCTTGTCGTGTAGGATAAGGTGCCCTGCAGGTGTGCGCCGGTCTTTTTCACCTGGTCAAAGGACCGTTTCATGTTGCGGATATCGTTGAGTGCATCAAAGACCCTGAAGACATCCACACCGTTTTTATGAGCTGCGGCAATGAACCGGTCAACAACATCATCGGAGTAATGCCGGTACCCGACAAGATTCTGGCCGCGGAGAAGCATCTGGATTGGCGTGTGCTTCAGTTCACTTTTCAGGCGACGAAGACGCTCCCATGGATCATCGTTTAAATAACGGATCGAAGTGTCAAAAGTTGCCCCGCCCCATGCTTCAACGGAAAAGAATCCGCACTTGTCAAGTCCCTGTGCAAGAGGAATCATATCCTCGGTCCTGAGTCTTGTGGCGATGAGGGACTGGTGTGCATCTCGGAGTGTTGTATCCGTGATCTTCACTTTATGAGGTGTGGCATTGTACATAGGGAAACCTCTTGGGGACACATTCGATCAGATTTAGCCTCTCAAAAATTCATCAGGAAAGTATAAAAAATGCACTAACGGGGAGCGTACCGATGATTGCTGCGCATATTGCAAAAAGGCAGGCAATAAAATCCATTCTTCTGCGCGGGAACTCCGGAACGAAGGTTCCGCCACACGTATAGCCCCGGATTGCCAGCAGTTCGGCGGTATCTTCGGCCCGAAGGAGCGTATTGTGGACAAGTACCCTGCCCGCTGCAATGAATGCCTTATGACCTGAACGGACACCTTTGAACCGTTCGGCAATACGAATCCGTTCAAAATCGGACATCAGGCCGTTCAGGTTCTGAAGCGCCATCTCGGCAATCATACCCAGTTCAAAACCTGACCGGGGGCCAAGAAGCCAGGTTCCAAGATGGAGGAACTCGCCGCGCTTCTGTTCCGCGAGGAGCCAGGCCCCAACCAGGATAACAATCATCATCCGGAAAACGTAGCCGGGGCCATCCCCGCCCGTTACCTGGAGAATTATGCCAAATCCCCCGATGACGGCAAGGGAGGAAAGGACCAGGTGGTTATTCCGCAGAAGCCCGATGCCGGAAGTAAAAACCAGCCACCATGCCAGCACGGCTGCAGCTCCGGCAAGGCTTGTAAATGCGGTAAGCGACAGGAGAATTCCTGCACCAGTCCGTAGTCTTATATCCTGCATGCAGCCTCCCGGATATCTTCAACAGAGAGATTGGCGGGTGTTTTTCCTGCGCTGATAAGGGAGGTAATCAGGGGCGGGGCATGCTGCCAGCGTCCGATAGCCCCTGGTACCTCCCCGCGGTGCACCAGCTGGCCCTCACAGATCTCCCAAATATGGTTTACCCGGGGCAGGATCGTCTGTTCATGAGTAAACAGGATAGTAATCGCTGACTTTCGGCTGACAATCTGGTTGCAGACCCGCTGTTTCTCCCGCACGTCAAGGGAACTGAACGGCTCATCAAGAATGAGAAGATCGTAGGGCCGCCGGAGAACACAGGCAAGGTGAAGCCGCTTCAATTCCCCGCGGCTCACCCCGAACGGATCACGTTCCCCATAGTGCATGAGGTTGAGAGCCGGCAGGATCTCCCCGGGTTCCAGTCCCCACGAAAGGCATTCTTCATTCACCGTTGTGCCGGTGATATGGTATTCCGGAAACTGGAATGATATCATCAGGGATGATATCTGCTCCCTTGTCACCGACCCTGAAGTGGCCGGAAAAAGACCTGCCATGAGGAGGGCGAGGGTAGATTTTCCGGTGCCGATATCCCCGCTGACCAGGTGGATCCCTTCAGTAAAACACCCGTGTGCTGCAAGACTCCAGGTCCCGAGACGGGCATGAATAGTATCAAGCACGAGCTTCATTGCCGGCACCTCCATGAGAGAGGATAAAACGGAGTCTTTTCAAGAGCTGAAAAGACCTCTTCCGGGTGCCCCTGGAACAGGATCCGTCCATTCTCAAAATAGAGGAGATGGTCACTCTGTGCAGCAGTTTC
>JAAZNH010000269.1 GCA_012798365.1 Methanomicrobiales archaeon
CTCGGCCACACGGAAGCACTGGAAATTTCACCCCAGTATATGAAAATCAGGGGAATCTCGGAAAAGATAGTAAAAGAGGGAATCCATCCCAGCCAGATCACGGTTCTTGAGCGGCTTGTGAGGACGGTTGCAGACAGGGGGAAAGAATCGGTACTGTTCTGCGACCTCGCGATATTTTTCAAAAACGAGAGCGAAGAGACATTATCCCGGCGCATGATCCAGAACGCAATTGAAGAAGCCAGGATCATCCGTCCGCTGTCACGACGATCTTTTGTCATGTGCGATATGGCACTGAAAATGTATGCGGCCGGGTGCGAAAATGCGGCACAGGAGATCCTCGATTATGCAATTGATGCCGCAACGAATATCCGCCAGTCTTCTCTCCGGGACGAAGTGTTTGACGAACTCGGGCTTGCAATAAAAGTGATGCAGGGGATGTAGCCGGATTGAGAACGGTTGAGATCCATATCAGCGGGCGGGTGCAGAAAGTCGGTTTCCGGGCCTGTGTCAAAAAAATTGCTTCCGATCTCCATATCACCGGAACCGTGATCAACCTTCCCGACGGACGCGTACAGGTCTATGCAACGGGAGAGCCGATGATCCTGGAAAAATTCACATCCATGATTTACGGGTGTCCGCGTGCAGTTATCCGGGATGTCAGGACCGTTGAAATTCCCTTAAAAAGTTATGATGATTTTTCCATCATCAAAGGAGAGGGACGCATCAGTACAGGACTGTAGCAGCAGCCTTGTCCTGTATCGCAGTTGTCATATTCATGACCTGTTCATTGATTTTTTGGAGATTAATTCCATTATAGAACAACTGGATCATTTTTTTCATCAGATTATCCGACAACAGGCACCTGCCCGATGAGATGTCGAAATCGCACTCCTTCAAAGATCCCGATACAATCTGGAAAACAACAGGATCAACCATCCCGGCCTTCAGGGGTTCGATGAGATCTTTTACCAGGGCTCCCTTCCCCTCATGCAGAAACCCGACATCCGGATCCAGGTGTGCCCCGACAACCGCAACTGAACAATTGCCGTACAGCAGGGAATAGCCAAATGAGAGCATGGCATTGACGGGATCCGGATAGGGGCCCGGAGTTCTCCTCCGGAACCCGAATTCCGAAGGGAGGCTCCTGGCCATGATCTCATAATACATATCTGAAGCCAGGCGGTGGAGCCTGCGGATCTCGTCCAGTTTGATAAGGTAAGCAACCTCATCATGAGAATTGGAGAGGATCTCCAGTTCCCCTTCATAGAAAAGACGGGTGTTTTTCAGCTCCTCGGTTTTCTCAATGGCAAAAATCCGGGATTTTATTGATGCCTGCGCAAGAGTGATCGCATATCGCTGCCGGGGAATCTCCTGCTGAGCTTCGCGCACTGCAAGATGTGATTCCCATCCAGACGGCTGGAGAGTTCCCACCGGGGTTCCATCGGATTCAAAAAACGAAACCCACGAACCCTGACGGATGAGCTGGTTAATTGTTGCCGAATGTATCGTATGACCCCCGACAATAAGGAGATGCCTGACCGATTCGATAGGATACTCTTCAACGGATTTCTTTTTCTGGATCACCAGGGTCTTCCGGGTTGATTTAATATGGGCACCAAACCCGCTAACCGAAACCCAGGGAAATTCTGTCACTTTTCAACACCAGAAAAACGCTGTCTGAATTACCTAAATACTACCACACATCCACTGATTAATTCATCGTTTTACCCCGACACGAAGAATCGAGTGGTGCACCCCATCAGGAAAATTCCGCCAGTGACGATGCCTGACAATTTCGGTGATTATAAAGCAAGAAAACGTCATATGTACAGTTGTCATGCGATAGCATAACAGGGGTAACAAATGTTCTGGAATAAGAAAATCGAGACCCTGAACAACAAAGACCTGCAGGAGCTTCAGCTCAAGCGCCTGAAAAAAACGTTCGCCCAGGTCCAGCACGTGGATTTTTACAAAAAACGGCTTGCTGAAGCGGGCTTGAAAGCATCTTCAATAAAAACCCTGGATGATATCACGAAGATTCCCTTTACCAAAAAGCAGGACCTCCGTGACGGGTATCCGTTTGGTTTTTTTGCCGTGCCACTGAAAAAAATCGTCCGTATACACACGACATCGGGAACCACAGGTAAACCAACCGTGGTAGGCTACACCCGTAAGGATCTTGACACCTGGTCAGATCTCATCGCCCGGAATATGACGATGGTCGGGATCACAGAAGACGATGTATTCCAGAATATGGTAAATTACGGAATGTTCACCGGGGGACTGGGGTTCCATTACGGCGCGGAAAAAGTCGGGATGACCGTGATTCCCAGTGCAACCGGCAACACAAAACGCCAGATTGAGATGATCAACGATTTTGGCGTGACCACAATACACTGCACCCCCAGTTACGCAATGCACCTCTCAGAAGTTGCAGAGGAGATGGGCACAAATCTCGACAGCCTGAAGACCGGTCTTTTTGGTGCTGAACCCTGGTCAGAAAGTGTCCGTAAAACCCTGGAACGAAGGCTTGGGGTAACTGCATATGACTCCTATGGCCTCTCGGAACTCTTCGGCCCGGGCGTGGCATTCGAATGCAAAGAGCGCGACGGGCTGCATATCTGGCACGATGCATATCTCGTGGAAATTATCGATCCCAGGACCGGCGAACAGGTTGGAGACGGTGAACGCGGCGAACTGGTCGTTACCCCGCTTGTCAAGGAGGCCATGCCCCTCCTGCGATACCGGACCGGCGATGTAACCATGCTCATGGAAGACGGCTGCCTGTGCCGGCGCGGGCAGAAGATTGCCCGGATCACGGGCAGGAGCGACGACATGCTGGTCATCCGCGGCATCAACGTCTTCCCGTCCCAGATTGAGCACGTGCTCCTGAAGATTCCCGAAGTGGGCAATCAGTTTATGGTCTATGTGGACAGAGTAAATCATCTGGATGAGATGACCGTCGAAGTTGAGATCAACCGGGAGCATTTCAGCGGAGAACTGGCTGACCTGACAAACCTCCAGAAAAAGGTGGTAAAGGAGCTGCGTGACGCTCTTGAACTCAGGACGACGGTGAAACTAGTCGAACCCGGATCGCTTCCGCGGTTTGAAGGCAAATCCAAGAGAGTAATCGATCGAAGAGAGGCAATATAATGGTATGGTGGGACCCGCGTATTGAGGAGATGCCCAAAGCAGATCTCCAGAGAATGCAGTACAAACTGTTGAAAAGCCTGGTTTACCGGTTATACAGTTTCTCTCCATTCTATCACGACCGGATGAAGAGCCACAAAGTCCATCCGGATGATATCAAAACCCTGGCTGATGTGAAAAAACTCCCGTTCATGTTCAAACGGGACCTGAGGGATAACTACCCGGATAAACTCTTCACGGCAACCCAGGATGAACTGGTCCGGTATCATGTCTCGAGCGGCACAACAGGAAAACCAACGGTTGTCGGTTACACGCAGAACGACCTGAACATTTGGACAACCTCCCTTGCCCGGGCCCTCACATCGGTCGGTCTCGGGCGCGGCGATGTTATCCAGGTCAGCTACGGGTACGGCCTGTTTACCGGGGGACTGGGAATGCATTACGGTGCAGAGCGCATCGGAGCAACCGTCCTTCCCACGAGCGTTGGAAACACGGAGCGGCAGATCGAACTTATGCAGGACCTGGGTGCAACCGCGATAGCCTGCACCCCGTCATACCTCCTCCACATCGGAGAAGTTGCAGAAAAAATGGGCATCGATATCAGGAAAGATACCAAGCTCCGGACCGGCATTCTCGGGGCAGAACCCTGGACTGAACGCATGCGGATCCGGATGGAGGACTGGCTCGGTATCAAAGCGTATGATATTTACGGGACAAGCGAACTGTCCGGCCCGATGTTCACTGAATGCACTGAACAGAAAGGATTCCACATCTGGTCCGACATCGCCCTTGTCGAGATCATCGATCCAAAAACCGAAGAGCCCCTTGAGGCTGGTGAGAAAGGCGAACTGACCATCACCATCCTCCAAAAAGAGGCACTTCCCATGATCCGGTACCGTATCGGAGATATTTCCGTTATGGATGACGAGGTCTGTGCCTGCGGCAGGACACACCCGAGGGTCCAGAGAATCCAGGGCAGGGTTGACGATATGCTCATTATCCGGGGGATCAATGTCTTCCCGTCCCAGATCGAACATGCCCTGATGACGATTCCGGAAGTCGGGCAGCATTTCCAGATTGTTGTTGACCGTAAAGGAGCTCTTGATGATCTCCTCGTCCGGGTTGAACTCACGAAAGGATCCTTCAGTGACAAGATCAATGACATCATGAAGGTGCGGCAGAACGTTGAACACAAACTCCGGGGTTCACTGAACGTGAACGTGGATGTTGAACTCGTTGAACCCGGATCATTACCCAGATTCGAAGGTAAATCCAAGAAAGTGATCGACAAGAGGTCGTTGTAAATGGACAACAAGAAGTTCGTGATAAAGCAGATCTCGGTTTTTTCTGAAAACCGCCCGGGCAGGCTTGCTGCCATTGCCCATGCACTGGGAGAGGAAAAGATCAATATTCTTGCCTTCAGCATTGCCGAAGCCAATGGTTTTGGTGTTGTGCGGGCTCTTGTGGATCACCCGGAAAAGGCCCATGACAAACTCCAGTCGCTGGGCTTTAACATTGCATTCACGGAAGTCATTGCAGTGAAGATGAAGGACAAACCCGGCGGCCTGTATGAGGTTGCAAAGATCCTTGGCGATGCGGGAATCAATATCGAGTATTCCTATGCATATTCCGGGAAGGACGGGGCAGTCCTCATCCTGCGTGTCGATCAGGTTGAAGATGCAATAAAAAAGATCAAGAGTTCCGGGGCAACGCTTCTGGAACGCTCAATTTTCCATTAACGATTCATCACCCTTTTTTTTCCCATTTGATCAGTTCCGCAACCCGGGATAATGTGCTCCCGCGCCGGATTTCTTCACGGATCCGCTCCTCATTTTTCCGCACTTCAAGAGCCCGTCGCGCAATTTCCAGCGCACGTTCGGAGGGTATGACCACCACACCACTCTCATCACCGATAATCCAGTCGCCGGGCCGTACCGTCTGGCCGCAGCACTGGATTTCCGTGTTAATCTCGCCCATTCCTTTGGGCTCCCCGGCAGTTGGCACCGTTGCCCGGGCAAACAGCGGAAATTTCATCGCACGGATATCATCCACATCCCGCACAGC
>JAAZNH010000270.1 GCA_012798365.1 Methanomicrobiales archaeon
CAACCCGTACCAGTGCGTTGGCTACCATGCCGGCGGGGTCGACCACCCCCCGGTTGAACGCACAAAGCAGGGATACACCTCACGGATCGTGTACCAGGACGCGATGGCAAGGACCGTAGCCGTCATCACGGTCCGGTCGCCGACCATCGCGTCGTTCACGGCAGTTGCCAACCACATCCTTGGCGACACCGCGCTCTCATCGGCCCTCGGGGGATCCCCGGTCCGGGACACGGAGGGGGAGAAGTTCGCCTCCACGATCCGGTGCCATGACGCCAATGGCGAGATCTACTACGTGAACTTCAGCCGCGACCTGGTGACCCTGACCTCGTTCTCGGACGATGCGATCCGGAGCCGGGTGGAGACCTGGGCAGACACCGTCGGAGCACTCGCATAAGGTGATGACGATGGAAAGCGAGATCATCGTCACTATCATCTTCCTCGGTGCCGGGATCCTGGCCTACGTCATCATCCCGGGACTGCTGGTCATGTGGGACCGGGTCCTCGATTACATGGCTCGGGAATAATTCCGGAACGGCAGCACGAACAACCGGGCAGGGATATTCCCTGCCCCCCTTTTTCTTCAACCAGGTACCAGGAAATGACCTCATACAACCGGAGTTTTTCGGGATTTATCATGCTCATCCGGGATCCGTTGGATATGATTCCGTCACGATCCGGGGAGAAAACGAAAATCAGGATCCGTTTGCTCCAAAAAAATCACAAGTCGATGGAAAATGCGGGATACCTTCTGGCAGTTCCCGCAAGTGGGTATGGAATACCCACAAAAAGAAAACCGGAAGTCGATTGAAAAAGAAAAATCAGAGTCTGCCCGGAAAATTTTCATCACGATCCGATTACTCCAAAAAAATCACAAGTCGATGAAAGAATTAGAACCGGATCGCGCTTGAAAACTTTCGCGCAGCATCCGGCTGAAACTTACCGGACCCCCCTCACGCAGGATTAACCAGGGCAAACCACTTCCGGATCACGAGCGATGCCGGCTTGTTCCGCACCGATGACGATTTCTCAAAGGAGTACTTCGGGTTGAACCCGGGCTCGATCCAGTAGCCCCATGTATAGACCCCCGCAAGCCACGGCTCGTCAAAGGTTGACCGGCCGAACGCCTCATAGAGATCTGCCTGGCCCATAAGGTCCTGCCCGACGGTTGGTGACGAGGCCAGGGGCTCGAACCAGTCCTGTTCTGCAGCATGGTCGCGGCTCTGGAACGGGAGGATAAAGATCAGGGGCTTCTTGTATTTCGCGTAGAGCGGGTCGAACTGCTTCCGGTTGAAGGATTCCATGGAAGCCACAAGCTCATCCATGGCCGGGTTTTCCTTTTCGGAGAAGGTGTTGTAATAGTAGATCGTGATGTAATCCAGCTCGTCAAACCACGGCATATCCGATCCACCTTCAAACGACGTGGACTCATGGCAGTACACGGTCTGGGTTATCTTCCCGTGATACACCGCCCGGACCTTTTTAATAAGTTCCCGCCACCGTTTCTCGTTATTCTTGTTCATCGCACCCTGGAGCTGCTTACCCAGCGAGAGCATCTCGATATTATTCTTCTCTGCAATATCAGCCGAGGTCAGCATGAAGGGTGTGAACTCCTCAAACCACCGGTCCCAGTATGCCTGGACTTCGGGATCTTCCGGGTGTTCGGAAAGCCGCCTGCCCATCTCGTCATCATAGGCCCCGCCCTTGTCCCACTTCTCGTTGAGTTTTTTGAAAAACTCGTCCCAGCCAAGTCCCTCGCGCTCGCCCGGCAGGAGGTTCCATTCCAATTCGGTGAGCAGGAAGAACTTCATCCCCTTCGCATGGACCTGCTGTGCCATCCTGGCAAGATCATCTGCGGTTGTATGATCGGACATCAGTTGCCCCTCATCGAGGATCTCGGGTTTTGTATAATCACCATAGGACCAGTAATAGTCGTAGCTGAACCATTCCCCGCCATCTTCCCGCATCGCAGTATAGGTGGGGCCGAGCCGGTCCTGCCGGAGCGGGGTGATGATCATCCCTCCGGCATCCATGATGACATGTCCTTTCTGGAAACCGGGTTTTGCCAGCACCGGTGTAATTGTCCACGGCATACCCGACCGGAGGGAGGTATTAAAATTCAGTTCCGTGGCGACCGGGGCTGTTTTCTTATCCCCGGATGCAATCACGTACTGCAATTGTTTACCGGAGACAATGTCCACGCCCGGGTACTCGTAATAATAATCCCGGACCCGCTCCATCGGGTACTCCTTCCCGTTCAGGGTAAGCGTAACCGGGTCCTTTGTTGCCGGGACTGCAACTTCGACCGCCACGGTCAGCGGGGTCCCGGTCTGTGCCGCCGGTGCTTCGCCATAGACTGGCGTCGGGGGCAGGGGAATTGCCGGAAGATCCGGAAGACCCGGCGCCTGTCCCGGCGATGAGCACCACGG
The DNA here is from genome assembly GCA_012798365.1 of Methanomicrobiales archaeon. GTDB lineage: Archaea > Halobacteriota > Methanomicrobia > Methanomicrobiales > Methanospirillaceae > Methanoregula. Next base: position 2,427 of record JAAZNH010000270.1, read on the forward strand.
CGGCTGCGGCCAGGGTCCGTCAGGGGGGCAGAACCCGAGGGCTGCCATGCCGGCAGAAGCAACCACGAAAAGAACAACCAGCCCGATGAGACCCTTGACCGCGATATGCATGCGATATGCTGCACGCGGGAAAATTTATGGATTTCTGTTGATTATTTCCCGATCTTGAGAAGCATCTCCTCAAGGGACGGGTAGCGGGATTCGATCTTCTCGACTTTGCCCCCCGCCTCCCCGATAAGGCCGGTGCATTCGTTGAGCTCGCCCATGCTCTCCGCATCGCAGACATAGAGCCCCTCCTCCTGCCGGTAGGTCTTGGAGTGGCCGATCAGTTTTCCCGGGTTATCAATCGAGAAGAAGATCGTGTACGTGAGCGACCCGAACTGCTCCCGGAGCTCCTTCATTGAGCCGAATGCCACCATCTTGCCCCTGCGGAGGATCATCACCTTGTCGCAGATCGCCTCCACCTGGTAGAGGTTGTGGGCCGAGAGGACGATGGTCTTCCCGTCAGACTTGAGCCGGCGCAGGTAGTCTGCGATGAAGCGGGAGGTCATCGGGTCCAGGCCGCTGGTCGCCTCATCATAGACAAGGAACGACGGGTCATGGATGAGCGAGCGGGCGATTGCGGCTTTCCGCTTCATTCCCTTCGAGAACTCGCCAATCTTCTTGCCGTCGGGTTCAAGCGAGAGGGCGGCAAACAGCTGGTTCGACCGGACGCGGATCTCCTGAGGCGAGAGGCCGTAGATCTCCCCGAAGAACGCGAGATAGTTCTCAACGGTCATCGTCTCGTAGAGCCGGGACTCCTCAGGGAGGTACCCGAGCCGCTCCTTGAGGGCGACCGGGTTCCTGACCACATCGATATCATTGATGAAGAGCTCCCCGCCCGTGGGGGTAACAAGACCGGAGATGATCTTCAGGAGCGTTGTCTTTCCCGCGCCGTTATGCCCGATGATCCCGAATATCTCGCCGTCCTCGAACTCAAAGTTCACGCCATCGAGCGCGACAAAGCCGTCATAGTGTTTGGCAAGGTTGCGTGCTGTGATCATGCGGGTCTTCCCTGTTTTATCAGTTGTATCCACGCTCCCTGATAAGGATTGGGATAGCACCGCATGGCAGGGGCAGGTTCATTAATCAGGAGCGTCCCACAGGTTGATCACCATGTACCGGACGGCTGCCTGTCTCGCTCTCGTTCTCCTGCTCGTTACGGCAGGCTGTAACGGGACAAAAACGCCTCCGGTCCCGTCCCCGGTGCCATCAGCGACACCGGTAGTGACACTCTCACCGGCAAGTCCCCCCCTCACCCCGTCGCCTTCACCGACAATCGCCGCCGCCCCTTACCCCTCCCTGGTATCCCCTTCCCCCACGACGGTTACACCCCTCCCTTCGGCCACCAGCGTCCCGGTGCCGGTCCCGACTACCCTCTCCGAGGAAGCGCTCAATGCCCGGATTGTCGATGCCCGCAACAAGCTCAACAACCTCATCGACAGCGATGCTGCAGACACGATTGTCCTGCACCCGGACCAGGCGCAGGGCTGCGAGGTGAAGACCTCCCGCGAACTCGGGTACCTGATCGATGCAACAACCGGGGAATCAACGTTCGTGAAGGGGGATTACGGCAGCATCAGCGCCAAATCGTTCCGCGACCCGATGAACAAGGACCATGAATACGTGATCATCCACACGCACCCCCGGATGTGGGCCACCTGCCCGGGTTCAGGCATTACCAGCCTGTACACCTTCTCCATCGGGGATCTTGCGGCCGTGTCCAGCCTTGCCAGCCAGGGCTACCACGTGAAATACATCATCGCCATCGCCGACAAGGAGTACCGCATCTGGCCTAAGGTACCCGGTAACTGGAAATCCCAGGAAGAAGTCAGGGCCGCCATCAGCAGGATCGAGCAGCGCCTTGATGCACAGTTTGCGTTTTACGATCCGGTCCTTGAGCAGGAGTACTACAACGTGGACAGCCTGATGCCGCTCCTCACCAAGGAACTGGATTACTCCTACACGGCCAACAACCACGTGATCTCCTGATCCTGCACCGGCCCTGACAGTGAGTTAATTATAGGATTCGGTAATTACACTCTGTATCGCGCTCCCCCCCGCGTCCAACGGGCCGGCGCACCGGAGGAACAGGTATGGGTACACTGACCGACATTGCCACCATCGCACGATGGGAGGTGAAACGGACGTTTTCGATGATGGGAAAGAACGTCCTGCCGCTTGCCATCGCGTTGTTCCTCCTGCTGATTCTCGTGACCGGGTTTGCTGCCCAGAGCGGCATGCACCTGCAGGACGGGATGTACCTGGTTGCCGTGGATAATTCGGAACTCGGGCAGCTCATTGCCGGCGACCCCCGGTTCACGGTCTACCAGTACAGGGATGATGTGGTCTCGTGGAACGGGAACGCGTTCGACCTTATCATCATCAACGGCCAGGTCTATTACCGCGGCACCGAGAAGAGCAAATCCGCCCTCAAAACCGTTGAGCGCAACTACGGGAAGTACGTCAACAACGTGTATACCACGGCGGACGACCTCTTTGCTGCCTACCCACTCTGGATTGATGCGCAGAGCGTGAAAAGCGAACTGGATTTCCTTGCCACCCAGAGCGGCCAGTATGTCAGCGCTGCACCGGCGCGGGGAGGCGCCCCGGTCCCCCAGGGGTCCATCGAGAATGTCCCCACCCCCTCCCCCACGCTGGGATACACCAAAGAGGAGATCCGGGCCGAGCTGATCCAGGCCGGTGGCAAGGATACCCAGATCTCGCGCTACACCGAAGTCCTCTCCTCCGGCTCCGGCACGATGGGTACGTTCAAGACGCCCGCCCAGATGTCCCCGCCCCTTCCTTTTGACTCCATCATCCTCATCTTCGTCTTCATCTTCCCGCTCTACTTCACGAGCCAGTTCTTCATGATGAGTATCATGAACGAACGGATTGAGCGCAAAGGCGAGATCCTCCTCTCGACACCGGTCAGGACGTCGTCCATCATCCTTGGCAAGATGCTCCCGTACTTCCTCGGGATGGTTGCCATCTGCGCCGGGCTCACGGCCTGGATCGGGGCATCGCCGCTCATCCTGCTCCCGCTCATCCCGATCATTATCTTCTTCCTTGCCAATGCACTGATCATCGGGATGCTCTCGCGCAGCTTTAAGGAGCTCTCGTTCATCTCGATCTTCTTCTCGACGGTAGCGACCTCGTACCTCTTCTTCCCCAGCATCTTTGCCAATGTCCATGTCATCAGTCTCGTCTCCCCGCTTACCCTGATTGTGCTGACGCTGCAGGGCACCGCGTGGACCCTGACCGATTACCTGTACTCAACCTCCCTCTTCTGGCTCACGGGAGCGGTCCTCTTCTACATCGCGGCCCGGAACTTCAAGGAGGAACGCCTCTTTTCAGAAAAGAACCTGTTCTCGCGCATGCGGGAGTTCCTCTCGGAGATCATTTCTGAAAAGCACCCCCTTGTCTCCCTCCTCCTCATCTCGGCGTTCTCGATCCCGTTCATCTTCATGGTCCAGCTGATGTGCCTCGTGCTCTTCTTCAACCTGCCCATGCCCTACTCGCTCATCCTGCTCCTGATGTTCGCCGCCCTGGTGGAGGAGGTTGCAAAAGGCATCGGGATCTACACGCTCTTTGTGCGCAGCCCCGCGTTCTTTACAAAACGGAACATGGTCCTTGCTGCTTTCGCTGCGGCCCTTGGATTCCTTATCGGGGAGAAACTGCTGCTCTTTGTCACACTTGCGCAGATCACGGAATCAATCTTCGGCAGCATCCTCTTCCTCTCGCTGGGGGCGCTCTGGCTGCCGCTGCTCCTCCATTTTGTCTGCGTGCTGATCGTTGCAGCCTGCCTCCGGTATGGCGGCCGGGGCTGGTTTGCACCGGGGCTGATGCTTGCGATGGTGGTCCACTGCCTGTATAACCTGTATTTCATCCTGGGGTGGATCGGATGAAGCCAAAGCACCTCACCATTATTGCAAAGAAAGAGTTCCGGGGGCTCATCAACGAGCGGACGATCCTGCTGGCCATCCTTCTCCAGCTCTTCATCGCCCTCTTCTCCTCGTTCCTGATGGTCGGGCTCACGTCCATGTATGACCCGTCCTCGCTCTCGAAGTATTCCCGGTTCAAGTACAATATCGGGTATGCCGGCAATGACTCCGGGCTCTACGACCACCTGCGCGAGAGCCCGGACTTCCGGGTCTACAAGATGGACCTCTCCACGGGCGTTGCCGCCCTTGAACAGCGGAAACTTTCGGCTGTCGTGTATGTCCCGGGAACACTGCCGGATTCTCCGGATCCGGTCAAGATCACGCTGTACACGATCCAGAACGATCTCCAGAGCGCCATCGTTGACGTCAAACTCAAGGAGATCTTCCTGAAGTACGAAAGCGACCTGCGGGAGATCCGCTCTGACCGGATCACGGACAAGCCGATCCCGCTCGCGATTCCCAAAGCCGGCGGGGGCGGGGACTTTTACGAGTTCGTATACGGCCTCCTCATCCCGCTCCTGGTCTTCATGCCGGCGATCATTGCATCGGCGCTGATAATTGACCTCATCACGGAAGAGTACCAGCACGAGACCCTGGAGACCCTCATCTCCACCCCGGTCACGTTCACCGAGATGGTCTGGGGCAAGGTGCTTGCCTGCGAGGTGCTGGTCCCGGTCCAGGCCGGGGTGTGGATCCTCCTGCTGATGATTAACGGGATTGCCATCGAGAATGCCGGCCTGATCCTGGTCCAGGTCTCGGTCACCTCGTTTATCCTGATCCTGCTCGGGGCCCTTGTTGCCCTCCATTACCGCGAGCGCACCGCAGCCCAGTTCATCTTCTCCACAGCCCTTGTTGTGGTGATGCTCTTTGCGCTTGCCCTGCCGGACAACCCGCTCAACCTGCTGACCCGCCTCGCGGTCGGGACGGCGGGGATGGAGCAGTGGATCGTCCTTGGCACGACCCTTGCCATCATCGCCGGGCTCGGTGCTGCGATGCACTGGTATGCGGAACGGGTCGGGCGGGCTCACCAGACCGGGTAAAAAAAGGAAACGCGGGGGAAAAAGCAAAAAATCAGAGATAGGAAAGGACCAGAGGCTCGTCCTTTACCTTGTAGGTCCGTCCTGAAACCGTGACAAAGACCTGGGCGCGGTCGGTTCCCCGGGTACCCTCGATGACAAGTTCGTCGCCGCGCCGCGGCCGCCGGTTGCCGTCATTCATATATTTCTCGACAACCTCGCCGTTTGAAAGGGTGACCTTGAGCAGGATATTCTGGACGCCAATCTCGCCCTTGCCGCCGTTATAGAGCAGGTGGATGGACGAGTCGGGCCGCTGCTTGGAGAGGGTCAGGTCCACGTATTGTTCCGAGGGGAGGGTCTCGACCTGGTTGGGAGTGGCAACAACGGTTGCAACCGATGTTGAGTGGGTGGTCGGGATCGTTGTCGGCACAGGAGTCTCCGCGGGTTTCAGCTCGGATGCCGTCGGGCTTGTGCAGCCTGCAAGAAGCGCACAAACCACCAGCATGACGGTGACGGAGAGTATTCTGGTATAGTTCATGCAGGAAAGCTTGCATGGGCGGGTATTTCTGGCTTGTGCTCGCACAAGGGGGAAGAGCAAGGGATGGTCCTGCACAGCAGCCGGCCATGGCCTGATTGGAAAGAATGGGAAAAAAACCGGTAAAATACCAGAAAATCACCGTTAAATTAAAAAGGACACCCGGATTAAATTTACATATCAGGAGAAAAAGGAATGTTCTGTCCAAAATGTGGAAAAGAGACTGATGCCTCCGGTAAGTTCTGTCAGTGGTGCGGGGCTGATATCGAGTCTGTTGCAGCACGGGCCCCCCCTGCCGCCGCCCCTGAAGAAGACGAAGGTCCTGAAGTCGGTATATACGCAGGGCTGGGCAGGCGGTTCGTTGCTTTTATCGTGGATTTTGTCCTTGTCATCCTGCTTGGCCTGGTCACCGTCGCCGGCTTCGGGCTTTTCCGGGGACTCCAGAACCTGTTCTTCTATGCCGTCCAGCATGTTCCCGCAGAAGAACTGACCATTGAAGGCACCACTGGTGCACTCGTGGGATCGATCATTGCGGCATACGGCATCCTGCTCGTCATCGTCCCGTGGCTCTACTATGCCGGCTTTGAATCGTCCCGCAGCCAGGCAACCCCCGGCAAGGTCCTCATGAGCCTTGTTGTCACCGACATGGAGGGGCAGAAGCCCACGTTTGCCCGGACAACACTCCGGTTCTTTGGAAAATTCATCTCGGCCCTGATCATCTTCATCGGGTTCCTGTTAATCGGGTTCACCCAGAAGCACCAGGGACTGCACGACAAGATTGCCGGCTGCCTTGTCCTTCTCCAGGACGAATAATCCTTTTTTAATACTGTTTTTACCGGGCTCTGCTGCCCGTTTGTCATGGTGAAAAAAGAGACTGCAGGATCCCGGTACGGGGATCAGTGGTATTTCAGTTTCATCCCGAGAAGGAGCAGGACAAGGATGAAGGTGATCACATTGGCGGCAATGATGGGCAGCGAGGTTGTCCAGATGCCATAGAGGGTCCAGAGCAGGATACCCAGGGCAAAGAGGAGGAGCATGGCAAGCGAGAGATCGCGTGTCTCTTTCAGTCTCCAGGCCCGGGCCACCTGCGGGACAAACGAGACGGTGGTGAGGGCTCCTGCGATGTAGCCGACGATGACGATGGTATCCATGAGTATTCTCCTCTAGTATTTTTTCTCGTGAACGATAAACAGCGGTGTTCCTGCCGGGCAGGCCTTGGCTATGCCGGGCACCCGGCCGGCAGGGGTTCCGGGGAGAACTGGTCGGCGGCAACCAGCCATTTCCTGCCTTCTTTTACCAAAAAGAACATGTCCCTTCCCCGCATGGTCTGCTTTGTGCCGCCCATGACGAAGGTTATTGTGAACAAGTACGTGACAACCGCACTTTTCCCGCCGGCATACTCCTGGACCGTGTGATCGGTCTCCCGCCATTCGTGGATGACTGCGGCATCGCAGAACGCCTTCCAGCCGGCGACATAGGCGTCGCGTCCCTGGAGCCTCCCCGGCGCTGACGGGGCGATGGCTACTGCATCGGGATGGATATACTGGCGGAACTCTTCCTCGTGCCACCCCCCGGTCCAGCAGCGGTTCATGGATCGGATCGTTGCAAGAATGCTATCCTGCACTTTTGTCACATTCGGTTGCGGGGTCATGCCGTTCCTCCCACAAGGATGGACTGTTGATAAGAAAAAGAAGAAGGCAGCGGGGAGTGAAAGTGACCGGTCCTGTCAGGCTGCCGGAAATGTCGCCTGCACCAGGTCCCGTACCTGGCGGAGCCATTCCCTGCGCTGCTCGTCACTGCTGGTGACAATCACCCCAAACATCCGCCGGTGGAATACCGGGATTCCGCAAAAGGAGATGATACAATCTTTCCAGAGCCGCTCAAGCGGGTCCCCGAAGACCTCCTGCTCCCGGATCGTCTGCGTATTGGAGGTATTGAAAACGATCGCGGCCCGGGCCACAAGGAGCCCTTCCGGAACTCCCTCGCCGGCATCGGTCTCTGCAAACCGGTACGCAATGCCGGGGCGCAGGACCCGGTCGATCCACCCTTTCAGGATCGCCGGGGGCATCCCCCACCAGTCGGGATGGACTATGATGATGCCATCGGCAGCCGCGATCTCCCGGCAGTGCTGTTCAATTGCCGGGGGAAGGGGCGCGTCCCGTGCGATCTCTCCAGGAGGAAGGATCGGATCGAACTGCCCGGCATACAGGTCATGGAACAGGACCTGGTGCCCGGACTCATCAAGGGCTGCAGCGGCAGTGTCTGCAATTGCGTGGTTGAAACTGCCCTTAGCGGGATGGGCAAGGATGATTGAGATCTTCACTGCCCGCTCACTTCCGTGCGGTTGCCTTGAAGAACGTGTAACAGAAGACCCCGTCCTGTTCCGCGGTCCGGTAGAGGGCCGCAATCCCCCGCTGCCATTCCTCCGGGCTCATCAGCCCCTGCCGCTGTACCTCATCCGCGATACCTTCGACCATGGCAGTGAAGGTGAGTTTCGTGAACCCTTCCACGAGCTGTGGCCGGGAGCTGTCCACGTAGACCATCCGGGGCGATACGCTGACATCGTGGAACCCTGCCCCCGTCACAAGCGGGTAGAGCTGGCGCCCGATGAGGGCATTGCCGCCCCCCTGTTCCTGGAGCCTGACAAGGCAGTCCACAGCCTTGTTGGCATCCGCGTTCTTGGGATGGAAGAACGTGGAGCCGTGATCCCCTTCGATCACGGTCAGCGTCCCGCCTTCTTTCAGGAGCGGCCGGAGATGGGAGAGGGCACTTTCGGGATCGGGGAGGTGCTCCAGGACAAAGCAGACAAAGATATGGTCAAAACTGGCGGGTTCGAACGGGAGGCTGAAGATGTCGGCCTGCCGGAATGTCACATGAGTGAATCCCTCTTTTTGGACATTCTCTCTCGCCCGGTTGATGGAATCCCCGGAAATATCGATGGAGGTTATCTGTGCCCCGGGGCTGTTCTTTGCCAGGATCACGGTCTGGGCCCCGATCCCGCAGCCTGCCTCAAGAACCCGGGATCCTGCCGGGTAGTGCGTATCGTGGTGGAGAAGTCCGGTGAGCGTCTGTG
>JAAZNH010000271.1 GCA_012798365.1 Methanomicrobiales archaeon
CACCGAAGAGGCCGTGTTTGCCAATGCGGCAGTCCACCGTCACGTCAAAGACCTGCTCAAGAAACACAAGAAGTCCTGCGGCAAGGGTGATGAGGGTGCCTGGGCACCGCAAATCGACGATGCCCTCGCATTTGAGCTCATTGCCGAGGCGACCGGAGCAGTTGCCGACGAGATGAACGTGGAAGTCGATATGGGCCTTGATGTGGCCGCAAGCCAGATGTGGGACGGGAAGAACTACCAGTACCGCTCCACAACGCGCTCCACGGAAGACCAGATCTCCTATATCGCCGAACTCGTCGACAAGTACAACCTGGTCTACATCGAAGATCCTCTCTTCGAGGACGACTTCGATGCATTCGCCGAACTCAACAACCAGATCGGTGACCGCTGCCTGGTCTGCGGTGACGACCTCTTCGTTACCCAGGTCGACCGCATCCAGCAGGGCATCGAGAAGGACGCGGCCAATTGCGTCCTCATCAAACCCAACCAGGTCGGCACCTTAACCGATACCTTCGAGGCGGTCCGGCTTGCCCATACCCATGGGATGGACACGGTGATGAGCCACCGGTCCGGAGAAACAACTGATACAACCATCGCACACCTTGCAACTGCATTCTCCTGCGTTTTCCTAAAGTGTGGTGTCGTGGGTGGAGAACGCATTGCAAAATTAAACGAACTGATTCGCATTGAGGAACAGCTATGACAGCAGCAAATGAAATGGAAATTGAATTAAAAGAGCCGCTCATCCCCGTCGAGGAATATCTTGCAGCCGGTGTCCACATCGGCACCCAGCAGAAGAGCGAGGACATGAAGAAGTTCATCTACCGCGTCCGCGGCGATGGCCTGTACATTCTCGATATCCGCGAGACTGACGCACGGATCAAGACCGTTGCCAAGTTCTTAAACCAGTTCGAGGCACCCAACATCCTTGTCGTCACCTCCCGGCAGTATGGCCAGTACCCGGCCAAGAAGTTCGCTGACACCATCGGATCGATGTCGGCAAGCGGCCGGTTCATCCCGGGTCTCCTGACCAACCCCGTTCTCGATGCGTACATCGAGCCCTCGGTCATTGTCGTCACTGACCCGATCGGTGATGCCCAGGTCATCAACGAGGCAGTCCAGTGCGGGATCCCCGTTGTTGCACTCTGCGACACCAACAACATGACCAAGTTTGTCGACCTCGTCATCCCGACCAACAACAAGGGACGCAAGGCCCTCTCGATGATCTACTTCCTCTTAACCCGCGAGATGCTCCGGCTCCGCGGTATCTCCACGGCACTCACTCCCGAGGACTTCGAAACCGATTTCTAATTCGGTTTCCCCTTTTTTGGTGACCGATATCTGGATATAATAGAAGGACCAGAGGGTTGATCCGATGAAGATGCGTTCATGCGCAGTATCCGGCATGTTCTATCCTAAGGATCCATCTCACCTGGAACAGCTGCTGGAAACATTCTTCTCTTCGGTAAAACCTGAGAAGATCAACCCCCATGGGATCGTTTCCCCCCATGCCGGGTATATCTATTCCGGTCAGGTTGCCGCCCACGCGTTTGGCACCCTTGATCCGGACTTTTCCGGTACTTTTATCGTGATTGGCCCCTCCCACCGGGGGTATCTCACCTGCGTCTCGAAGATTCCCTGGGAAACACCGCTTGGCATCATGGACATCGACGAGGAGTTGGCCGATGCAACCAACCTCCGCGTCGATGAAGCGGCCCATGCCGGCGAGCATTCCATCGAGGTCCAGATGCCGTTCATCAAGTACCGCTTCCCGCGGGCCCGGGTAGTCCCGGTGATGATGGGCGAACAGGACTACGCGAATGCCCGACAGCTGGCAGAACAGCTGGCTGGCGCCATCCGGAACACGAAACGTGCAGTGAAAATTGTTGCATCAAGCGACTTCTCGCACTACGTACCGGCACCTGTGGCAAAGGAAAACGACCTGTATGCTATCGAACCCTTGATGACCCTTGACACAAAAGAGTTTTATCGCAGGATCGAGGAGCGTTCAGTCACCTGCTGCGGGTACGGGCCGATCTCGGCAATGATAATGACCTGTGAAACATCTGGGGCAACACGAGCCCGTCTGATAACCTACGCGACCAGTGGCGATGTGACCGGTGACAACCGGGAAGTTGTGGGGTATGCCGGTATTGCGGTGATCTAGGTTGGCAACATGGAGTGCGCCGGGCAAAGTGTTTTTGTTCGGCGAGCATGCGGTAGTATACGGGAAGCCCGGCATAGCCATGGCCATCAAGCCGCGGGTCTTTGTGACCGTGCGCAATACCCCGCGGGCCCAGAAAGCCAAGTCCCCGTATATTGACGGGTGCTTTGAAGCCATGGGGGTTGTCGGCAGCGTGTACATCAACTCGCAGATCCCAAGTTCCTCGGGCCTGGGGTCGTCAGCGGCGGTTACGGTCGCAACACTCTGTGCCATCAATGATGAGTTCAAGATGAACAAGACGCGGGAGGATATTGCCAATATGGCGTTTGAGATCGAGAAGACCGTGCAGAAAGGCCGGGCGAGCCCGACTGACACGACGGTCTCGTCCTATGGAGGGATTGTCCTGATCAGCGGGGGATCGCGCCGCCGGCTTCCTCCCCAGAACATGCACCTGGTCATCGGCGACTCCCTGGTCTCCCACAGCACGGCACGGATGGTCGAGCAGGTTGCTGAGCTTAAGAAGAAGCATCCCGAGATCGTTGATCCGGTCATGAATGCAATCGAGGGAGTGACCCTTGCAGGAATCCACCAGCTGAGCAATCCCCGGGAGCTCGGGCGGTACATGAACATGAACCACAACCTCCTGGAAGTGCTGGGAGTTGGCAACAACCAGCTCGGAAAGATGGTGCTTGCGGCCCGCTCTGCCGGGGCATTCGGTGCCAAGATCACCGGGGCCGGCGGGGGCGGGAGCATGGTTGCCCTCTGTCCCAAACCGCTCAAGCACCGTGTTGCCGCGGCCATCGAATCCTGCGAGGCACGGGCAATTGTAACCGGGATCGACACTGAAGGAGCACGCAAGGAGAAAAATGTCTGACCTGTGTATCCTCAAACTCGGCGGCAGCGTCATCACCGACAAGCGGGCTGACTGCGCTGTCAACCGCGACCAGCTTGCTGCGGTAGCAGCAGCAATTGCCCGTGCCCGGACCACAGGAATCGTGGTCATCCACGGGGCCGGCTCCTGCGGGCACCCCGACGCAAAGCGTTACCACCTGGACCAGGGAGCCAAGGCGGGAGAGACCGAAGGCATCGTTGTTACCCACAAAGCGGTATGCGGCCTTAATGGCGAGGTTGTCCTTGCCCTGCGGGAGAACGGCGTGCCAGCCATTGGTATCCACCCGCTGCACCTGGGCATTGCCGACAATGGCCGGCTTGTCGGGTTTGAGACCCGGCACCTTGCAACGATGCTCGCATTAGGGATGGTCCCGGTGATCCACGGCGACGTGGTGATGGACCTTTCAAAAGGAGCCTGTATCGTCTCCGGCGACCAGCTGGCAAGTTATCTTGCCCCGGCCCTTGCCATCCGCAGGGTCGGGCTCGCCACCGATGTACCGGGAGTCCTGGACGGGGGAAGCGTAGTTTCCCGCATCACGCGGAAAACGATCGCTGCCATCCCCCTGGGCAACTCGTCACATACCGATGTCACCGGTGGAATGAAAGGAAAGATCGATGAAATGCTCGTCCTTGCGGATGCAGGGATCGGGTCAGACATTTTCCATGTCTCGCGGGTGGCGGATTTCCTCACCGGATCCCCGCATGGCGGGACGATGGTGAGAGGAGAGTAAGATCATGGCAGACAAGAAACGGTTAACCTCGTCACGCAAGCTCGATCACCTGCGGATCTGTGCAGAAGAACCGGTTGAGTCCGGCGATCCCGGGTTTGGTGATGTCAGGTTTGTCCATAATGCACTTCCCGAGTGCGATATGGGCAGGATCAGTCTTGAGAGCCGGTTTCTGCACCACACGTTCTCTTCACCACTCTTCATCTCTGCCATGACCGGGGGACACCCCGGCACAAAAGAGGTCAATGCCCGGCTTGCCCGCGCTGCGGAGATGTATGGTCTTGGCATGGGTGTCGGTTCCCAGCGGGCTGCCCTTGAAAAACCGGACCTTGCCGATACGTTCTCGGTGGTCCGGGACGAGGCGCCGCATGCATTCCTTGTCGGCAACCTCGGGGCAGTCCAGCTCCGGGATCACGGGATCGAATGGGCGGAGAAGGCCGTTGAAATGATCGAAGCCGATGCCCTTGCCATCCACCTCAACTTCCTGCAGGAGGCGATCCAGCCGGAGGGCGACCATAACGCCAAAGGGTGCCTTGAAGCCATTGCCCGCCTGTGTGCCGACTTCAGGACGCCGGTCATCATCAAGGAGACCGGCTGCGGGATATCGGCAGCCACGGCGCGGCAGCTCTGGAGTGCCGGCGCCAGCGCCATTGATATCGGGGGCTGGGGCGGGACCTCGTGGGCGGCTGTTGAAAGTGTCCGGGCTAAAGAGACCGGGCGGGAGCATGACAAGGGGTTGCAAAGCCTCGGCCAGGACTTTGCCTGCTGGGGGATCCCCACGGTCGTGAGCCTTGCCGAGGTGCTGGCAACCGGTAACCCGGTCATCGCCTCGGGCGGCATCCGGAGCGGCATGGACATGGCAAAGAGCCTCGCGTTCGGCGCCGACCTCTGCGGCATGGCCCTCCCGCTCCTGCAGCCTGCCATGAAGAGCGACGAAGCCCTGGCACAGAAAATTGAAGCAATCCACCGTGAACTCACGGTGACGATGTTCCTTACCGGGTCGGAGCGGGTTCCCGACCTCCGGAAGGCATCCGTGCAGATCACCGGGAAGACCCGGCAGATGATCGATAAGGATAATCCGGCACGGATCAAACGATAAAAGGGACCCTGGTACTTTTTTACCGAAGTACGATCACCTCCAGATTAAGGAGAAATAAACATGGATATAGAAATCATGGCCGTAGGCGGGTATGATGAAGTAGGCAGGAATATGACTGCCGTCCGCTGCGGAAAGGAAATTGTCATCTTTGATATGGGCCTGCGCCTTGACCAGGTGATGATCCACGAGGATGCCGAGATTGAAGGCATGAACACGGCAGACCTGATCAAGATCCGGGCCATCCCGGATGACACCCGTCTCTCCTCTCTTGACGGGACGGTAAAAGCGATTGTCTGCTCGCATGGGCACCTCGACCACATCGGGGCGGTTCCCAAGCTTGCGCAGAAGTATAATGCGCCGATCATCTCCACCCCGTACACCACGGAACTGGTCCGGCAGCAGATCGCCGGCGACAAGAAATATACCGGCAACAACCAGCTCTTTGCCTTAAAGGCCGGGCAGCGGTACACCCTCTCGCAGAGCCTTGTGCTCGAGTTTGTCCGGACCCAGCACTCCATCATCGACGCTGTCACTCCGGTGCTGCACACGCCGCACGGTGCGATTGTCTATGCGCTGGATTTCAAGCTGGACCGGACCCCGGTGGTCGGAGAGCCGCCGGACTTTGCCCGGCTCCGCCAGATCGGCAAGGAGGGCGTTCTTGCCCTTATCGTTGAGTCCACGAATATCGGCAGGAAAGGCCGCTGCCCGAGCGAACGGGTGGCCCGCGATCTTGTCCGAGACACGATTACCAGTTACGAGGACGACAAAAACGCCATCGTGGTTTCCACGTTCTCCTCCCATATTGCGCGGATCAAGACCATTGCCGAGTGCGCCCACGAGATCGGCCGTAAACCCGTGCTTCTTGGCAGGTCCATGGAGAAGTACACGGTGACGGCAGAACAAATGAAACTCGTCTCGTTCCCCGAGACCACCAGTGTCTTTGGCAACCGCCGGACCGTTGACCGGACACTGCGGCGGATCATGAAAGGCGGTAAGGACACGTTCCTGCCGATCGTCACCGGCCACCAGGGCGAACCCGGGTCGATCCTGACCCGCATCGCCACCGGCGACACGCCGTACATGCTCACGCAGGGGGACAAGGTCATGTTCTCGGCCAACATCATCCCGAACCCGATGAACTATGGGCAGCGCTACCTGGTCGAGGCGCGCCTCAGGCTGGTCGGGGCCCGGGTCTTTGATGACCTCCATGTCAGCGGCCACGCGTACCGCGAGGACCACTATGAGCTGCTGCAGCTGCTCCAGCCGCAGCACCTGGTCCCGGCGCATGGCAGCATGATGATGACTGCAGAATACACGCAGTTTGCCGGCGAACTTGGATACACTGCGCATTCCACCGTGCATGTGCTGAGAAACGGCCAGCGGGTGAAGATCAATTAACCTGGAGTATATTATGTCGGAACTTCCCTCATACCTGGAATCGGTTGCACAAACCATCGATCACATGATCGACCGCTACTTTGTCGACAAGACAGGGCAGCTGAACAAGGCCTCCGCCCACCTGCTCGCGGCCGGGGGAAAACGCCTCCGCCCGGCGGTGGTGATGCTTGCTGCAGATGCAGTAAAACCGGGCTGTTCGGATGATATCCTGCATGCAGCCCTTGCGCTTGAAGTGACGCATACGTTCACCCTTGTCCACGATGACATCATGGATGACGACAAGCTCCGCCGGGGTGTCCAGACGGTCCATACGAAATGGGACATGCCGACCGGTATCCTTGCCGGGGATGTTTTGTATGCCCGTGCTTTTGAGCATATCTGCATGGCGAATGCCGCAGATGACGCAAAGATCCGTGCCGTGAACATGCTGGCAAAAGCCTGCGACGAGATCTGTGAAGGCCAGCACATGGATATGTCCTTTGAGCACCGGACTGACGTGACCGAGGGCGAGTACATGGAGATGGTCAGGAAGAAGACCGGTGTCCTGTACGCGGCTGCAGCGGGAATCGGAGCTACCCTTGCCGGAGGCAATGGCGTCCAGGTCAAGGCACTGTACAGTTTCGGGCTCAACACCGGTATCGCATTCCAGATCCAGGATGATCTCATCGACCTGTTGACTCCTCCGGAGAAGAGCGGGAAGGACCAGGCTTCCGACCTCCGCGAGGGTAAGCAGACGCTCCTCATGATCAAGGCACGCGAGAAGGGCCTTGACCTGAAAAAATACCAGAAAGACCTGACCCCGGCGGAGATCCAGGCCGCGATCCAGGAACTGACCGATTCCGGTGTCATCGGGGACGTGAAAGGGATAGCAGCCGCGCTTGTTTCCGACAGCAACCGGCACCTCTCCATTCTTCCCGCCTCAAAAGAGCGCCAGCTCCTCATGGATGTTGGCGAGTTCTTTGTTACCCGGAGTTATTAGAATGGCAGGCATGGAACCCAAAGAGGCCCTCTTTTTATGCGCCCTGCAGAACGCCGTGAAGCACGGCGGCGTTCCGCAGGCAGGGGCGGTCATCGGAATGGTCATGGGCGCCCACCCGGAGCTCCGGAGCCGGGCAAAGGAAGTATCCGCTCTTGCAAAGGAAGCGATAGCTGATGTTGCGGCTCTCTCTCCTGAAGATCGCATAACGACCCTGAAGACAAAGGCGCCGGAGATGTTTGCGGCACTTTCTGAGAGGCACGAGCACAAGAAAGTGCTGCCCGACCTTGAGAAGGCGGAGAAGGGCGTTGTCATGCGGTTTGCCCCCAATCCCTCCGGGCCGCTTCATATCGGGCATGCCCGGGCAGCAGCGCTTAACGATGCCTACGTGAAGCAGTATGGCGGCAGGTATATCCTTCGCATCGAGGACACCGACCCCAAGCGGGTTGACCCTGACGCGTACGTGATGGTAGCCGAGGACCTGAAATGGCTCGGGCTTGGTATCACCGAGACGGTCACCCAGAGCGACCGGCTCTCCATCTACTATGATCTCTGCAGGCAGCTGATAGAGCGGGCCGGGGCGTACGTCTGCACCTGCGACAACGAGCACTTCAAGGAGCTCAAACAGAAAAAGACCGCCTGCCCCTGCCGGGAGCAGACGGTATCAAAGAACCTTGATCTCTGGCAGAAGATGCTTGACCATGGCTTCCATGAGGGTGAAGCATCGGTACGGATCAAGACCGACCTTAACCACCCGGACCCGGCCATGCGGGACTTCCCGGCATTCCGTATCCTTGATGCCCCGCCGCACCCGAAGGTCAAGGCCCACGTGTACCCGCTGATGAACTTCTCGGTGGTTGCCGATGACCACCTGCTCGACGTCACGCACGTGATCCGGGGCAAGGACCACATTGCCAACACCCGCCGGCAGAAATACATCTACGATCACATGGGCTGGGAGCAGCCGGTGTACCGCCACTATGGCCGGATGGGGATAGAAGGCGTTGTCCTCTCAACCTCCCAGATGCGCCTTGGGATCAAGGAGGGGAACTATACCGGCTGGGATGATATCCAGCTCGGCACCATGCGGGCCCTTGCCCGGCGCGGGATCAGCCCCGAAGCCGTGAAGAACGCGATGCTTGCCATCGGTATCGGCGAGACCGACATCTCGTTCTCGTGGGACAACCTCTATGCCGAGAACCGGAAGATCGTTGACCCGATCGCGAACCGGTACTTCTTCGTGCCGGACCCGGTCGAGATCACCATCGGAGGGGCACAGAAGCATACTGCCCATGCCGCCCTCCACCCGAGCGATGCCTCCCGGGGCACTCGCACGTTGGAGTTCGATGGGACTGTTCTCATCCCAAAGAGTGAGCTGAGCGAGGAAGTTACCATGATCCGGCTCAAGGATCTCTTCAATGTCAGGGTAACCTGGGAGAACGGCACCCCGTCGTTCACGTTTGCCGGGGACTCCCTTGCCGACGCCCGGGCAGCAAAAGCCCGGATCATCCAGTGGCTTCCGGTGCAGCAGGCAACCCCCTGCACGCTCCTGACGCAGGAAGGCACCATGGCCGGCAGGTGCGAACCCCTGGTCAAAGGAGAGCTGGGAAAGGTTGTCCAGTTCGAGCGGGTCGGTTTTGTGAAGATTGATGCCGCCAGCCCGGATGGCATCTGTGCGTACTTCACGCACAAATAACCCCTCAACACCCCCGCATCCTGTTTTTCGTCCTTACGGCATTCCCATCCCTTGTCGCTGCACCTGTCGGAGAAGGTATCGGTTTTTTTACAACGCCCGGCAAAAATATACCGGCATACATGGTCAGCATTGAACCGGTTCCTGAAACGAAGGATGCCTCAGAGTCCCGGCAGAGGCTTGTCTTTACCGGTCTCTGCATGGACTTCTGCATCCTGATCCCGGAAATCCTTGCTATCCTTATCTCCGGGTGTGTCACCCTTCTTTCCGATGTCATCAAATGTGCCAACGAGATGCTGGCAACCACGTTTGCGCTCCTCATCATACGGCGGGTGACGCAGGGCGGGAAGTTCACGTACGATTACGGGATGGGCAAGTTCGAGACGCTGACGCGGATCATCACCGGCATCGTGATGTTCATCTCGATCTGTATCCTGCTCATCTTCACCACCTGGCGTATCCTTCACCCGGAACCGTTCGATATGCATGCAGCGTACATCGGTATTCCGCTGATGATCTTCGCGAGCATCGTGGACTTCTGCCACTGGAAGGACTACTACCGCCACGCACAGCGGGAATCCACCCCCATCATGGAGACCCAGTGGCGGCTCAGGCGGGCAAAGACGTTCTCGGACCTCCTGATCCTGCTGGCCCTGATCCTGTCAGTTGTCTTTGCCCACAACCACTGGGCGGAATACATCGATCCGATCTTCTCCTTTGTCATCATCGGGTTCCTCCTCCTTGCAGGCTACCGGGAGATCTCCGCATCCCTGCCGGACCTCTTTGACAAGACTCTTGAAGAAGAGCTCCAGATGCTCATCCTGCGGGAACTCTCGTCCTCGTTTGACAAGTATTCAGAGTTCAATGGGGTGCGTTCCCGCAGGTCCGGCAACCGGGTCTATATCGAGATCTTCCTTGCGTTTGACCCGGAACAGCGGGCGGGCGAGGTCCAGGACTATGCAACCACCCTGAAAAAATCCCTGGAGTCGCAGATCCCGGGAAGCGTTGTGTCAGTCGTCATCAGCCAGGAACAATAACCTGATTTTGCAAAAAAAGGAAGCGGCTGTTCCCGCTACAAATTCAGGGTGTGCCTGGAGACTGCCCGTCAACGAGGGTCAGCTGGACGATTGCAGCAACCCAGATAGCCTTGGCTTCTTCCGGGTCCATGCCCATCAGCACATCCATGAGCAGGCCATTGGCCAGGGCATCGCAGGCTACCGCAAGGACCCGGGGATCATGCCGGCGCGGGACAAGCCCGGTCTCCTGCTGGCGGGCGATGAAGCGTTCGATCACCCGGACATCCTCGTTGCGGTCCTGGATGAGGATCCTGCGCAGTTTCTCGTTCCTTGTCCCAAGCAGCATCATCTCCGCGTAGAGCCCGTTGAATTGCGGGACGTACCGGAGCAATGCCTCGAAAAGGACCGCGCTGCCCTCCCGGATATCCCTGCCCCGGTACGACCGTTCAAGAGTTCCCTTGAACTCGGCCCGGGCCTGTTCGGCAACCGCGGTGAAAAGATCTTCCTTGCTTGGGAAGTACTGGTATAATGCGGGTTTTGTCACGCCAAGACTTGAGGCGATCTCTCCCATGGTGGTGTCATGGTAGCCTTTTTCGATAAACAACGAGAATGCAGCACTGACAATCCTGTCTTTCACCTCTTCCCGGTATCCTTTGATGATGCGCGGCATGGCTCGTGTACAATACTTCCCCGCCCGGAGATAAAAAATACCGCTCCGCTGACGTTACTTGTGGTTGCGTAAACTTACCATTGGTAAGATTAATACCTGTGGGTAGTGCAGCTTAGTGTAGGCGTCCGATGCGCCCTGAAGTGATGTGATATCAAACGTCTTACGTCGTTACCAGTGCAGGTCTGTATTGGGACTGGGAGGTGAGGAGTACCCTTTCGGATGGTTCCGTTAAATCAGAGTCATTATATAGTTGTGGTCCTCAATACTAGTAGGTATCTTGTGATACAAGATACCGTGTCAAACACCAAACCTACATATGCCCGTACTATCACCTTCTCAAACTTCCGGCAGCACACCCCAGGAACAAACCCCACACCTCTTCCTGCTGCCGGGAACCGGGCATACTGACCGACCAGGGAGATGCCATGAACATTCAGTTTAAAAAAGGCGTTCTTGAGATCTGCGTTCTCTCTGTTCTTGCCTACAAGGACTGCTACGGGTATGAGCTTGTCAATGAGATATCAAAACGGATCGATATCTCTGAAGGCACGATATACCCGCTGCTCCACCGGCTCAAGGATGAGGGGTACGTGACCACCTACCTCCAGGAATCCGCAGGAGGGGCGCCGAGAAAATATTACCGGCTCACCGACAGCGGAAGGAAAGAAGAACATGAACGAAAAGAAGAATGGATGCGGTTTGCGGCATCGGTGAACGCGCTCCTTGAGAGGAAGAACGATGCTGCAGAATGAACAGGAATTTATCCGGAT
The DNA here is from genome assembly GCA_012798365.1 of Methanomicrobiales archaeon. GTDB lineage: Archaea > Halobacteriota > Methanomicrobia > Methanomicrobiales > Methanospirillaceae > Methanoregula. Next base: position 11,406 of record JAAZNH010000271.1, read on the forward strand.
CTTAAAAGACCGTCTTTCCGGAACCCTGGCAAAGGAAGAACTGGATGATATTGTCTCTGATTATGCAGAGCACTTCCAGGTAGGCAGGGCAAATGGCCGGAGTGATGAAGAGCTCTGGCGCTCGCTTGGCTCCCCGGAGGACGTTGCCCGGGAGATCAAGGCAATGCACCTGGTGAAGAAAGCCGAGAGCGTGAAGTCGTGCAGCAACATCTTCCATGCAGTCCTTGCAACCCTGGGCCTCGGCCTCTTCAACCTGGTCTTTGTCCTGGCACCCTTCCTCCTCCTGGTATGCATGCTTGTCGTTGTCCTGATCCTGGGTTTCGTCTTTACGATCACCGGGCCGGTTACGCTCCTGTACTCGGTCCTGCAGATGGCCGGTCTGCCGGCGTTTGCGATCTGGCTTAACCCGGTTGCCGGGATCTTCATCTCGGTCGGGATCACGACCACCGGCCTCCTCCTCATCATCGGGGACTATTACCTTGCCCGGTTCTTCTACCGCGTTGGTATTGCATACCTCAAGTGGAACATCAGCGTCATCACCGGCACGGAGGGAACAGCATGAGACAGAATGAACCCGGCGACGACAAGTTCGCATCGTTTGTGTTCAGGCTGAATTTTGACGGCCTGACCGGCACGAAGATCATCCTCTGGCTGCTTGCCATCACCATCGTATCCTTTGCCATCGGGTTTGGCATCCTTGCCCTCACCGGCGGGTTCCCGCCGGATTCGCAGAACAAGGACACCCCGTTCCGGCACTCCTCCATGACTGCCCCGAATACCACGCAGTTCCCCCGTGGCGATGCAGCAAGCGGGAAGATCAGCATCACGATGGGTGCCGGTGAGTTGTCGGTCGACGGCGGGTCTCCTGAGGGGACGATCATGGAAGCGACCATCTTTGACAAGGCCCCCGAATGGCAGCCCCGGTATTTTCAGACAGTCAGTAATTCCACCGCCATTATCCGCATGGAAGACCCTGGTCACAAGGGTAAGGAATGGTTTGCCCCCCATTCCCCGAACAGCTGGGATATCCGGGTTGCCGACCGGGTGCCCGTGGATCTTGAAATCGCTGTTGGTGCCGGTCACAGCTCGCTCTCCCTGGGCTCCCTGTCCCTCAACAGCCTCACGGTCAGCACCGGGGCAGGAGAGACGGACATTGACCTGACCGGCTACCGTGGCAGCGCATTTACCGGTTCCATTGACAACGGTGTTGGCGATCTCACCATCCGCGTCCCGAGAACCAGCAACATGCAGGTCACCGTCCGGCAGGGTGTCGGCGATGTGACGCAGCATGGATTTGAACAGCAGCATGAACGCTATACCACCCCGGGATTCGATCCGGCTCTTCCGGCAAGCGATCTCTTAATTAATCAGGGTGTTGGAGATATCACCATCGAAGCAGTATGACCCCGTTGAGGTTAGAAAAATCATGAAAGTCAGTACCGTTATCATCTTTATCGCAGCATTTGTCGCACTTGCCCTTGCAGTCCCGGCAGTACAGGCCATCGATCCGCCGTCAGTCACCATCACGGATTACACGGTGAGCCCGTCTGTTCTTCTGCCCGACAGCCAGGGGACCATCACCATCACGGTGAAGAACACCGCATCGACTTCATCTATCAGTGAGAAGTCCGGCCAGCTCTCCACCGATGTGTATGCCCTTGTCAAGACTACCGACACGTCGGTCAATATCGAGAATGTCCAGCTGGAAGGCAACGGGATCAAAGTCGTCTCGGATAAGTTTGCCCGTGTCGGTGCAATCGGACCGGGACAGTCGCTCACGTTCAAGTTCACCATCGAGTCCCCGCATGCCAGCGGCATGTACTATCCCGAGGTCTGGATCGACACCACTGGCGGGAAAAGCACCCGGTACCCCATTCCGGTGAATGTGAACACGGCCCTTGGGATCCAGAAGACAGCGATCCTTATCATGGACAGCACCCTTACCGGCAGCCAGAACCCGGGCGATGAGATCCCGGTCACGATCCTGGTCACCAACTCCGGCCAGATGATGGCAGATGACGTGACCCTCAAAATCGAGAACGTCACCAGCATGGTCGCACCCAAGAACACCGACCTGTACCATCTTGGCATGATCCCTGCCGGTGAGCAGCGGAGCGTAAACCTTGTTCTCCTCTCGGATAAGAAGATGAACGCAGGGCTTGTCAAGATCCCGGTCTCCCTCCGCTACAACGGTATGGACGGGAGTGCCCAGACCCAGTTTTCGAACATTGACATACTTTTCAAGGGAAAAGCCGAACTCGGTTTTGTCACGGTTGATACCAGCCCCTCGCGGCTGACCGAAGGGACACCGTTTGACCTGACGGTGCGGATAGAAAACACCGGTACCGGCGAGGCCAAACAGGTCTCGGCAACGATTGACCTGCCCGTCGAGGGAAAAAAGGAAGCGTTCATCGGCAAGATCAAGCCCGGTAACGATGCACCGGCAATATTCCTCCTTGAAGGAGCAAAAGCGGGTACCATCCCTTACACGATCACGATCAAGTATACCGATGATATGGGTGAGCACACGATGACTCGACAGATGAACCTGCGGGTGCCCCCGACCGATAACTCCGGCCTCCTCCTCTTCGGGTTGATCGTCCTTGTCCTCATCGCGTTCCTGGGTTACCGGTACTGGTACCTGCCGAAGGTCAATGGTGACGGGAAGTTCTCATGGGAAAGAAAGAGTTAAAGGTCGCGTTCCTGCTTGCGCTGCGTTCCCTGCAACGGGGAAGCCGCTCAAGCGTGATCCTGACCATCCTCATCATCGGGATGTGCTTCACCAACATGGTCTTCCTGCCCGGCCTCTTCAATGGGATCGGGCAGAGCATCACCAAGCAGATCGTGGATTACGAGACCGGTAATGTGATGGTGAATCCCAAGACCGGAGAACAGTACGTCACGGATCTCGATGCGCTTCTCGATCGTATTAACAGTATGCCGGGTGTCGAACGGGCAACCCCCCATTACACAAAGGCAGCCACGGTGAAATACCGCGATCGCGTGCTTGGTGTGTCCGTTCGTGCCATCAAGCCCGGCGATGAGAAATTCGTCTCGCCTCTCTATACCAAGATGGTGTCCGGCAGTTATCTCGGAGAGGATGATACCGGTGAGGTTATCATCGGCAAGCCGATAGCAGGAGACCCGACTATCAAGCGGGCAGATGAGAACCAGGCATCGCTTGGCGGCGTCAGGGTCGGGGATTCGATTACCCTCGAGTATGGCGGGATTGTCCGCGAGTACCGGGTGAAAGGGATCTACTATACCGGCTGGTACTCGGCCGATACCACGATGTATACCACCTGGAGTGACATGGAGCAGGTTGAAGGAAAAGCGCTCGACAAGGCGGAATACATCACCGTCAAGATTAAACCCGGCTATTCGGAGAAGTTCATCAAGAACGAGCTGCAGCAGTACGGGGTCTCGGAAGATGTCCAGACGATGAGCGATCTCCTTGAAAAGAGCATGGGACGGGCCCTCCAGAGCTTTGCCATCATCAATGCGGTCTCGCTCTTTGTGGGAGTCATCATCACCACAGTCGTTCTCTTCATTGTCATCACCATCAAGACCCTCAACAGCCGCAAGCAGATTGGGATCTTAAAGGCGATTGGTGTTGACAAGGAGGTTATCATGCACAATTTCGGGTTGCAGGTCATCATCCTTGCCATCCTCGGGATCGCGTTCGGGGTCATTATGACGTTCCTTTTGTCAATCTACATGGCCTACAACCCGGTTGTCACCCCCGAGTGGTCGGCAACGTTATACCTGACCCCCATGGATTACGTCACGAACTGCCTGATCCTCTTCCTTGCCTCCGTTGTGGCAGGGTATGTGCCGGCCTACCAGGTCTCGCGGGAAGATATCCAGAGCGCGATGAGGGCCTGACCATGATCGATATCAACGATTTACAGAAAATTTATCGCATGGGGGACGTGGAAGTCCGGGCGCTTGACGGCGTGACCCTTGATATCCAGAAGGGCGAATTCCTTGGCATTATGGGTGCGAGCGGGAGTGGCAAGACCACGCTTCTGCATATGCTCGGCCTGCTGGATGAGCCGACATCCGGAAACATCATCATCGACGGAACGGATATTGGCAGACTCTCGGATTACGAAAAGACCATGTTCCGGCTCTATAAACTTGGGTATGTGTTCCAGGATTATGCCCTGGTCCCTGACCTGACGGTGATGGAGAATGTCTCGCTTCCGGCAATGCTGCGGAAGGACCGGGACGAGGAGCAGATCAAAAACGACAGTGCTTCAATCCTCAAGAAGATCGGGCTGTACGAGCGGCAGGATCACCTGCCCCGGGAACTCTCCGGTGGCCAGCAGCAGCGGGTCTCGATTGCCCGTGCCATGGTGAACAAGCCGGATATCCTCTTTGCCGATGAACCCTGTGCCAATCTTGATTCGGAGAGTTCCCGGGTTGTCCTGGAGCTCTTCAAGGAGATCAACGAGGATTTCAACCAGACTATCGTCATGGTCTCGCACGAGGACTGGCACAAGGATTACTTCCACCGGATCGTCCGGCTGAAAGACGGCAAAGTCATCAGTGACGGGTTCAACGGGAAGGATAAGAAGGCCGCCTGATCCTCTCCTCCTTTACCTTTTTTAGCCGTGCAGGCAGAGTAGTACTGCACGTTCTTATGGCTGATATCCCTGTTGACGAGATCATTCGTTCCCGGCGGAAGACGATCTCCCTGATGGTTACTTCGGACTGCCGCGTGATTGTCCGGGCTCCCATGAAGTTGTCGCAGGTCCGTATCAGCCAGTTTGTTTCAGCCAGGCAGAACTGGATTGCAAAAACCGTGGAGAAAATGAAGGGCCGGCCGCAGGCTGTCCCCCACGCATACACGGAAGGTGAGCTCTTCTGGTTCCTTGGCCGGGAATACCCCCTTCATTTTGTTGACGATGATCAGGCGATCATCGAACGCACTGACCGGTTATGTGTTCCCCGGGCATATGCCCCGGATATCGGGCGGCATATCCGCCAATGGTATGTCCGTGAGGCGGAGAAGGAGATCCGGTCCCGGTGCATGTGGTTCTCGATGATGACCGGGTATTCACCGGCATCGATCCGGATCACCGATGCCCAGAAGCGCTGGGGTTCCTGCACCCACAAGGGCGGGCTCAATTTCAGCTGGCGGCTGATCCAGGCGCCGCTGGAGATTGTAGATTACGTCATCCTCCACGAACTTGTCCACCTCCGGCAGATGGATCATTCCCCCCGGTTCTGGAAGAAAGTAGAAGAACTGATGCCGGACTATGAGCGGCGAAAGCAGTGGCTCCGGGAGAACGAGCGGCTGCTGCGGATATAACCCTCCCTCATGGCCGATATCACTCTTTGAATACGTGCCGGTCCGGCCGGACCTTCATGATCCCCATCCATTTTGACGGATCATCGCAGGGCAGGAACCCACACTTCTCGTACACCGCGTGGGCATCGCCGGTCTTGAGGAGCCACTGGTACACGTGCTTCATCTCCGGGTGGTTGATCGTGTAGCGCACCATTGCTTTCCCGATCCCTTTGCGGCGGCAGTCCTCCGCCACGATCACGTCAAGGAGATAGGCAAACCGGACCTTGTCCGAGATGACCCGGCAGAACCCGACCTGCCGGTTCCCGGTATATGCCCCGACCACCAGCGCAGAGTTCCTGTTGCCGGCCCGGATCTCTTCTTTTGTGATCCCCGTGCTCCAGTAGGTGGCGCTGAGCATCGCATGGATCTCCTTCATGCGGAGCCGGCGCCGGTCGGTGGAAAATTCTACCTCCATAATTTCGGTCTCCGGTTGGCCATGCCGGGGCAAAAACCTGTCTCCTGCCAGAAAAAACAGGGTGTTCCCGGCAGCCTATGCCTTATATGCCGGCCAAAACCCCGATACAGATTCCCAGGGTATACACGACCATCGCGCCGTGGAAGCAGGGCAGGACCCGGAGCCCGGCATCCGGGGAGGTATCCTTCAGGATCACGTAATTCGCGTACGCGAGCAGGAGAAGGCCAAGAAGGATCCCGAACCGGGCGATCCAGCCCAGTACGCTCATGAACACAAGCGCGGTCATGACATGCAGGATGGTAAACC
>JAAZNH010000272.1 GCA_012798365.1 Methanomicrobiales archaeon
AAGCCGCTTCCGGTCCTTCCCATCATTGGTATCGTGATTGTCCTTGCAGTCATTGCTGCCGGCATCTATTTTGTGGGCCTGCCCTATCTCAACAAGGGCCAGGGACTGCCCGGTACAGCGCCGGCAACAACGGTCCCGACCCCTACCATGCCGGTTCAGACCATGGAGATTGTAACACCGGAGGATACCCCCACGGGCTCGTTGGTTGTCCCGACTGCAACAACTGTGCGGAAACTGGAAGGGCGCTACGAGGAATATTATGATGAGATCTATTACCTTGACCAGCCGTTTTCCAATGGCCAGAAGGAATACTTCTCGGCCAATGTCAAGAACCCGCCTCTCTTTATCAAGTTCAACCTGACACCTAAAATCATCTCCACTGAGAAAGTCATTAACATCGGTACTTCGATCGAGCAGACCATCACCAAGACCTACCCGAGCCCGACAGCATGGTTTGAGGTAAAAGTCCTCAGCGCATCCAATGGTGCGGTTATCGCAAGCCACGGGTACGGCAGGGACTATCCCGATGTTGCAAAATCCGAGTTCATGGTCAGGAGCCCGGGTGACTATAAGGTAGAGATGTCCGGCAGTGAAGTGGATGCCGAGATCAGTATCATGCAGGGGAAATCCTGAATTGGCCTGACCGGGCCCCCGCCTCGTTTTTCCCCCGGGTTTCAGGGTTTGTTTTCCGTCTTGTTTTCCAGATTCTATTCCAGCCTGTTTTCGGGTTAGTTATCCGGCGTATTTTCCGGCTTGTTTTCCAGCATGCATTCCAGCCTGTTTTCGTATTGGTTTTACGGCATATTTTCCAGGTTGTATTCCAGCGTGTTTTCCGGCTTGTTCTTCTGACTTTTCACGGAAACCGCGTCCGTTTCCAGCATCCTTATGACGGAAGATCGCCAACGTGTAACGGCAATTGTATTTGTGCAATTACGGTGAAGTGAACCAACCATGAACTTTGGAAGCATTGCAAACATCGGCGGCGCAGCTGCCAGTTACCTCCAGACACCCGAAGGCCAGGACGCAGTAAAGAAATTCCTCGCATCCCCGCAGGGCATCCAGCTCCTCTCAGGTTTTGTCGGAACCCCGGAAGGCAAGACCACGATGGCAGGCGTCATGCCGCAGTTCCTTTCCGGGCTCAACCTCCCGGCCGGGACAACAGAGACCGTGCTTGGCGCGCTGTTGAAAAAATAACCGGTTCTTCTTTTTTTCTTTCCTGCCGGGCCGGCCCGGTTTCGTAATAGGGCAAACGGTTGCGCGATTTTTCCGGCTTGAATGCGGGGTACTCCCAGGTGGCGTGGCTGGTTCCGCCCGTACATCGATGCGTAAGGCATCAGTGTTCAGAACGGGAATCAATAATCTCGAACACGAGCTTCCTGCCAAACGTCTTCTCAAACGCTTTCTTCTCGCTCTCGATTCCCCAGATCTCCAGCTGGCAGTCCCCCCGGGCAACAACTTCAAGGGAAACGGACTCCTTGTCCACATGGGAGAACCGCACGTGCTGGATGAGTGCCGTGTGGCTCCGGTCAAGCGTCTCGGCAAGGCGGATGAAGGGCGTGAGGAGCCGCAGGGTCTCCTGGTCATGCTCGCCCAGATCGGTGATGACCATATCCTTCTTCTTCGGGGTTTTTTTGCGGTGGAACCGGGCAAGATAGGCCATGAACGTTATCTCCCGCTCGTCAAACCCGAGCAGTTCGGAATTCCGGATTATGTAAAAAGAATGAGCCTGGTGATTCGTGTAAGAGATGAACGAGCCGATATCATGGAGAAAACTGGCATATTCAAGGAGTTCCCGGTCCCGGTCACTGCAGGCATGGAGCCCGAGGTCCCGGGATGAGTCGAACAGTTCCAGCACAATCGAGGTCACGGTCCGTGCATGGGCTTCATTGATCCCGCAGGACCGGCCCAGCTGCAGGACGCTGCGCTGGCGCGGGGACAACTCGCCAAGCAGGGGAAATGCGTCCATGCGCGAGAGATAATCGGCAAGGAGACCGTCCTGGAGCCCGCGGCTGGTGATTGCTATTGATCGCAGGCCAAGTTCCTTCATGAAGGTTTCAAGGATCGCGGCACCGGGGATGATAATGTCCGCCCGTTCCGGGTTGATACCGGGAATCTTCCGGCGCTGTTCGAGCGGGAGGGAGCATAACAGGTCAATGACCCGCCGGAGATCGGCAAGGGTCAGGACCGGTTCAGCGGGGGCTGCACGCGGGGGAAGGGTCCGCTGGGCAATCTCTGCCAGGTTCATGATCGTGCCGGAACTGCCGATTGCGCAGTCGAACGTCTCCTTTTTGAGCCGGGTTGTTGACCGGACAATGGCATCTTTTACATGGTCCTGGATCTTCCGGTACTGGGCCGGGGAGACCGGGTCGGAAAAACCCTCCGGAGAATACAGGTTGGCAAGCCGGATCGCCCCGAGCCGGAAACTGTGCAGGTAATGGTAACTCTTCTCCCCGCCAACCGCGATCTCGGTACTCCCGCCCCCGATATCAATGAAGAATGCCTGCCGGTCCTCAAGATGCACACCGCTTGCAACCCCCAGGTAGATGAGCCGGGCTTCCTCCTGGCCGGAGATGACCCGTACATCCAGGTTTGCTTCCTTCCTGAGCCGGTGGAGGATCTCGTGCTGGTTGGTGGCTTCGCGCATTGCGGACGTGGCAACCGCGACAAACTCTTCGGCCGCAAAGGTGCGGGCAAGGTCGGCAAAGGTCCGGCAGACAAGAATGAGCCGTTCCGCTGCATCGGACCGGATCTCGTCCTCGTCAAACTCCCCCTCCCCGAGCCGCACCACCTGTTTCTGCCGGGTAAGGATGGTGTAGGAATGGTTCGGGTTGAGGCGCACCACAAGCAGCCGGACCGAGTTGGTGCCGATATCCACAAACGCGACAACCCGGCCGTCCCGCCCGGCAGTGGCAGCGGTCACCGGATCACCAGGTCGCGCTCAAAGACCCGGCGGAACAGGTCGGCTTTTGTCCGGGCATGTTCGCATTCAACGGGCACTTCGCCGGGAGTTACCACAGCAATCGTTACGGCATCCCGGCTGGTCATACACCGTATAGTATGGATGGTTCCCGTATGATCGTAATCAAACCCGTCGGCAACCTTCAGCAGGGAGGCAAGGCGCAGGGCCCGGTCCTGGTCTGTGGGGGAGAGGAGCGCAAAGACCGGGTGTTCTTCCGGCGTATGCCGGCCCCGGTGGGAGAAGATCATGAGCGCAATCACTGCCCGCTCCGCGATGTCAAGAGGCAGGGTCTCATCCGCAAGCACCCGGTCCGCTCCCCGGTGGTGATGCTTCCGCCGGCCTCCCTTCCAGCCAATGTCATGGATCAGGGCCGCAGCCTCAAGCAGGGTCCGGTCCCCTGCCCCAAGATTATGGAGCGGTTTTGTCCCGTCAAAGAGCTGGAGGGCAAGGTCTGTCACATGCTGCTCGTGCGGGAGCATGCGTGAGACGGTCCTTGCAAGGGTCCGGGCAGCTGATACAATCTCCCCGGTGCTACTGGCCGGGACCGGAATATAGTCGTGCCGGCGCCGGAAGAGGATGGTCTGCCGGAGTTCGTCCCACATGCCGGCCCGGGCCTGTGACTCCCAGTACCGGACAAACCGCTGGTATAAAAGAGTGCGTTCCTTCTCCCGGTCCTGCAGGAAGAGGCGGAGGCTCGCAAGGGTGGCAGTATCCGGCCGTTTCATGTCATCGGGAGCTCGGAGGAGGGAGCGTTCCTTTAAGAGGATGCGGGTAATCTGGTCAATCCAGACATCGCAGTCATGCAGGTCGCCGAGGATCTCCTGGATCTTCTTCACCCGGGCAAGCGGCCGGGCTAGGCCGAGGCGGTAGACCGGGCCGTACACCTCCATCGTGTACCGGAGTTTCTTTGCCGCGATCCGGGTTGCGTGGTGCTCGGCAACAGCTTCCGGGTGGTTCACCCAGGGCGCGTACGAGAGGAGCGTCCGGAGCCGTGACTCGATCCGGAGGGCAGCCCTCGCCGGCACCCCGCGGGCGAGCCCCTGTCGCGGAATGCGGCGTGTTGAGGCCGACATTGCCTGGAACTGGTCCTGCATCTCGAGGATTACCCGGCTCTTTTCTAAGGCATCCAGCGCAGAGAGGACATGGTCCTGCTGCCGCGTCCTTTTCCGGCGGAGGTCCGAAAGGAGGTACTGCAGCGCCGGGCCCAGGGGGGGTTCCGCCCCGTCACCTTTGTGACGTTTCTTAAAAGCGGCGGCCTGCTTCTTTTCGAATTTTACCAGGAACGCGATCTGGACATCGGTATCCCTTGCCTCACCCAGCGCACGGGTGATACCGGCAATCTCAGCCATCCAGCGGCCGTACTGTTTCTGGGAAAAACAGTTCTCAAACAACGGGAGCGCAGCCCGGAGCCTGCGGGATGCAACCCGCATCCGGTGGATGTACTCGATATCCTCCGCACGGCGGACCCCGTCCGTCTCTTTGGCAAAGGCATCAAGGAGCGGGGGCAGGCGCTGGAGCATGAACCAGCATTGGCCGGTCACGGGTGCGCCGGGCGGCCGGGGATCAGGTGCGGGAATCATACCAGCTTCCCCGGTGTGCCACCAGCCAGGACTGGGCATTAAGGCGTGTTGCATCATCCGGCGATACGACCCGCGAGTAGGTGCCGTCAGGGTTCATAGACCGGCTCTTGACGGTGTCGCCCAGCTGCACCGGCAGGATGGATGAGATGATGGACCGGCGGATATCCGCATTCTCGATCGGGAAGAGGATCTCCACCCGCTTGTCCAGGTTCCGTGGCATGAGGTCGGCGCTGCCGAGATAGACTTCCTCATCGCCGCCATTGCGGAAGTAATAGATCCGGGCATGTTCAAGGAACCTGCCGACAATCGCCGTTACACGGATCGTCTGGCTTATCCCGGGGATGCCCGGCCGGAGGCAGCAGATCCCCCGCACCTGGAGATCAATTTTTACCCCGGCCTGGGATGCCCGGTACAGGGCTGCGATACATTCAGGATCAACCAGGGCATTCATCTTGAAGATGATGTGCCCGTCGCCATGCTCCAGGTGCCGTGTGATCTCCCGCTCGATCTTCTCCAGGATTTTTTTGCGCAGGGTTACCGGGGCAACAAGGAGTTTCTGGTACTGGTCGATGCGGGCATAGCCGGTCAGGAAGTTGAAAAGATGGGCAACATCATCGCCAATAGCCTTGTCGCAGGTGAAGAGCCCGAAGTCCGTGTAAATACGTGCCGTGGTTGCGTTGTAGTTGCCGGTACCGAGGTGCATGTACCGGCGGATTCCGTCCTTCTCCCGCCGCACCACCATGCAGAGCTTGGCATGAACCTTGAGGCCGACGACCCCGTATACGACATGGACGCCCTGCCGTTCAAGGGCACGCGCCCAGCCGATATTATTCTCTTCATCAAACCGGGCTTTCAGTTCGATGAGCGCCGCAACCGCTTTGCCGTTCTCGCGGGCCTCCATGAGCGCATTGACTACCGGGGCGTTAGAGCCGACACGGTAGAGGGTGATCTTGATGGCTAGCACATCCGGATCATTGGCAGCCTGCCGGAGGAAGTTCACCACCGGTGAGAAGCTGTCGTAAGGCTGGTAGAGCAGGACGTCATGTTCGCGGATCGCAGAGAAGATATCCCGGTCCTCGGCCAGCTCTTCGGGTGCAGAGGGAGGGTACGGGGAATCCTTGAGTTCAGGACGGTCAAGCGACATCAGCTGCATGAGGTCGGCCATTCCCACCGGGTGGCCGACCCGGTAGAGCATGGACGAGCGGACGCCCAGTTTCTTCTCGAGCATGTGGCAGATCCCGTCATGCATCGAGCAGTCGACTTCGATCCGGACGGGTTTTCCCCGGGCACGCTGCTCCATGATCTCTTCGACCGTGGTCAGCAGGTCGGACGCTTCGTCCACCTCGATCTCAAGGTCGGCATCGCGGGTGATGCGGAACGGAAACGACCCGACAACTTCCATGCCCGGAAAGAGCATATCGAGGTGGGCTGCGATGACCTCTTCGAGGTAGAGGAAATGCACGCACGAGTCATCCCTGGCAACCGTGCCATCCGGCCCGGGGATCCGGATCAGCCGGGAGAAGAGGCGGGTCGGGACCTTGACCCGGGCAAAGAACTCCTTGCGGTTGGTGTCCCGCACGATGATCGCCAGGTTGAGCGAGAGGTTGGAGATGAAGGGGAAGGGGTGCGAACTGTCAAACGCGAGCGGGGTCAGGACCGGGAAGACCTCGTTTGAGAAGAACTCGTCCATGGCAGCCCGCTGGGGGCCGGTCAGGTCGGCATACGTGTGCAGGTGGATGCCGGCCGTAGCCAGTTCCGGCAGGAGGTTTTTATGCCAGCACTCGTTCTGGGCATCGAGATCGGGAAGGAGCATCTTGTGGACTGCTTCAAGCTGCCGGGCGGGGGTCATGCCGTCGGGAGGTGCCTTGAGCACCCCTTTGGACAACTGCCGCTGGAGACCCGAGACGCGGATCATAAAAAACTCGTCCAGGTTATTGGCAAAAATTGCCAGGAACTTGACCCGTTCAAGAAGGGGGTGCGAGGGGTCCAGTGCCTCGTCAAGCACATGCCGGTTGAACCGGATCCAGCTCAGTTCGCGGTTGATGTACAGCGAGGGATCGTCAGCAAACATCTGTGGCGTATTCATGAACAAACCCCGGAAAATACGGTCATGCGAGTCTTCCGTCCTGATACTATCCAGTATTACTCATAGACATAGCAGTACATAAATTCTCCTTCGGGTCCTGCACCCGCGTCACGTTCACGCTGCAGGACCAGTCCCGGGATCCGGGTGCCATGGCACATATGGCTGAACGGTTCGTCCGCACCACATTCATGACAGGATTGTCATCGTACCGCCACACTCGTGGGGTGAGGCGGGGGCAGTAAATCCTCATCCGTTAAAATTGTGGTACCGGAAGCAGTTGTCGATGTACTCCTGCTTGTTCTTCGCGGTCGGTTTTGTGGCGGGGCGCAGGTACCCGATCTGCGGTGTCTGGCAGGCCGGGCAGAACGGGCAGAGAGCAGTGTCCACATCGCCGGTCTTGTCCCGGACCGGGCAGTAAAATATCCCATTGGTGAACTCTACTTCATCTCCGCCCGGGAAGGGAGTGCCGACCGGGTGGCCGGGCTCATCGAGGACCAGCATGCAGTAACCGGCAAGGAGGTACTTGAGGAAACGGATAGCTGCCGCATCACCCCCCTCATCCCCGCTGCACTGGCCGGCAACCATATCCCAGTATTTTTTCTGGTGATCGCTGAGAGGATCCTGCAGCGTTTTTAAGGAACCCTGCTGGTCGTCGAGCCGGACCCGCTGGTAGGTGCCAAGCAGGTGTTCATTGATCTTCTTTGTCAGGCGGTCCCGGTATTCCGGTGTGAGATCCTGCACCTTTGTCTCAAAGTTCCGTTTCATCTGCAGGATGTCGGCCGGGGAGTGGCGCAGGATAAGGGGGGCCATCTTTCTTCCCAGTTCTCCCCGGGTTGTTGCCTTCTTCAGGTCAGCGCAGGCTTGCGCTACAGTTGTTCCGGTAGTACCGGAACCCGGCTGCGTTTTTTTCCCCAAGGAGAACAGCGACATACGTGAAACCCGGAATTGTTGATCACATCTGCTCTGTACACAAAAATATAGGTATTTTTTGCTGCAGGCCACAGCGGCTCCCGGAAGACTCAGCAGACAGG
>JAAZNH010000273.1 GCA_012798365.1 Methanomicrobiales archaeon
CGCGCCCACCTTTCGAGGTTCGACCGCGAGTACTTCCCGATAACCCTCCAGGAACACCAGCAATGCTTGCAAACCGCCGGCTTCTCTGTCGCCGAGGTCCTCCGGGTCTCATATATGCAGAGCGTTTTCTGGTGCAGGAAATAGCGGCTGCAATAGGGCGCAGCTCCCGATTTTTCCCCTTAACCGGGCTATCGCGTTACCATCTCGCCCCGAACCCCTTCGTAGGGAGCCGGCAGGTCCAGCCGCCGGAAGAACTCGTCGGTGAAGATGATGCTGTTGACCACGGCCCATTCCGCACACCCGTGGCCCAGGCACTTGTCCGGGAAAAACGGGAGGCCGGCTGCAGCAATCGGGTTGATGGCAAATTTCTTCCGGAGGCTCTTTTCAAACCGGACCCCGGTTGTCTCTTCGGGACGGGGCGCTTTTTCCCCGCCAAGCACCACCCACTCCCGCTTGTAATGCAGGAGGTAATTGCGAATCTCGATGAGGTCCCGGATATTGGCAAACGCCTGGTCGCCTTCATCGAACGGACTCTTGCCGGCAAGGGTGAGGATCTTCTGGTACTTGGTGAGAATGGGGGCCCGGTCAAAGTTCTTCTCGTTTGTCCACCGGTCGCTGATCTCGCGCAGGAGGGCTTCGTGCTTCTCGTCAGCAAAGAAATAGGCCTCATCTGACGCATCAGCATAGAGCTCGTTGATGGTGGATTCAAGGAAGTAAACCGATGACAGGATGGAGTTGAGGATGAACGCTTCGTGCCGGAGGATGACCTCCTGGGGGACATCAGGAGCGGCACGGTAGTCCTGCTCAAGGGAAAATCCCATGCGGCACAACAGGGCCGCTGACTGGATATACCGTACAGAGAAGCAGTCCCGGAACCGGATGGGGCATTCCTCTCCCTGCTGCTCAAGGGGGATCTTGTCCATGATGTACATTCCCGTTTTTGTGCACAAAGGGATAAGGATACTGCCGGGAGACCACGTGCCCGGCGCCGGGATTGCCTGAATAATTCATATAACAATTTACAAAAAAGTATTGCTTTATGTTTTAGCTTATTAAAAATAAATAAACATAAATATTCACACAACAAAAATTTTACCTTCACTGGAGAATTCTGATGAAACAGGTTATCGTATCGTGCCTGCTGGCCATCATGCTGGTATCCGCTGCCCTGATTGCAGGGTGTGCTGATGAGAAACGTTCCACCCCGACCATTCCCGTAACAACGGCACCTCCCACCCAGAAGGTCACCGTTCCCTATGGCGAAGAACTCAAGGTTAGCCTTGATGCCCCGGTAACATCCGAGGTGTACCTCACAATGACTGCCCGGGCCAATTCCAGAGAGCTTGGCGGGGGACGCTCCTTT
Source organism: Methanomicrobiales archaeon (assembly GCA_012798365.1). Classification (GTDB taxonomy): domain Archaea; phylum Halobacteriota; class Methanomicrobia; order Methanomicrobiales; family Methanospirillaceae; genus Methanoregula. The sequence goes on from JAAZNH010000273.1 coordinate 1,364, forward strand.
ATGCGGCTCAAGGTGAATGGAAAGGATATCCTGGCTCAGAGGCTGGTCAACAAGAAGCTGAACTTCACGTACGGGGGAGAAAAACCGTTCAGGACCACCTACTACAGCACGAACATGTCGGCATGGTACCTGTTCTTCTCACCGGACTTTGCCGGGTATGAGAACCCGGAACAGGCCGACCACATCCTTGAAGGAAATGCCTACGTGTACAAATTCGATGTCTCGGATATCGTGAACAAGGGTGTGCCCAACGAGATCCTGATCGAGAATATCGGCGACGAGGTTGCCGCCCAGTACACCAACCCGGGCGACATCGAGTTCTACAAGTCCGCATCGATCATCATCGATCCGATCCGGCTCGAAGGCAAAGGTACTGAGGTGGTCCAGATCACAAAGGAGGCAACCCCCACCCGGATCATTGTTGGCAAGAAGTCCGTGGTTACCTTAACGGTGAAAAATGACCTTCCAGGCAGTATCTCGGATGTCGAGATTACCGACGCCGGCATCCCATCGGGACTGAGCGGCAAAGCAGTCATAGGCAAACTGGACAAACCGGTTGCACCCGGGGGGACCTATACCACTACGTACGAGGTTACCGCAGAAAAGACCGGCACCTACACCCTCGGCTCGGCAGTCATGACCTTTGCTGACGCAACCGGCAACTACCAGAAACAGGAGTCCGGGACCGTCACTATTACGGTCATCTGAAAACCCCCTCTTTTTGGGACCGGGTACCACCAGTCCCATTTTTAATTGTTGCATTGACAACATTTATCCCCCGCCCCCGCAACCAGTACAGGTGTACCCGGAAACCTGTTTACCGGACACCA
>JAAZNH010000032.1 GCA_012798365.1 Methanomicrobiales archaeon
GGACACGAGTACAATCCCGGAGGGCTTTTCCATCCTGCCAAGCACGACCGGCTCCTTCTCCGGAATGATCCCCCCGGATATCGCTACCTGTGACGAATGCATTGCGGATATTTTCAAAAAAGGCGGCAGGTACGAGAACTACTGGGCAACGTCCTGCGTCAACTGCGGCCCCCGGTACAGCATCATCAGGGAGATACCCTATGACCGCGAACGGACCGCGATGCAAAAGTTCCCGGTCTGCCCGGCCTGCGCCGGGGAATACCATAACCCGCACTCGCGGCGCCACCATGCCCAGACCATTGCCTGCGCCACCTGCGGCCCGGAGCTGACGCTCCATGACCGGACCGGCCGGAAGGTCAGTTGCCCGGATCCGGTCCGGGAAGCGGCCGTGCTTTTAGATGCAGGAAGGATCCTTGCAATGCGGGGAATAGGCGGGTTCCACCTTGCCGGTATCGAGGAGTCGGCGGGGGAACTCAAGAAGCGGCTCGGCCGGATCGAGCAGCCGTTTGCCGTGATGGTCCGGCCCGACCACATTGACCGGCTCGCCCACATCACGCCCGAAGACCGGCAGCTGCTGGGGGGCCCGGTCCACCCCATTCTCGTCCTGGAGAAACGGGACCATTCAGCGCACGAAGCGATCAGCAACCTCCATACCATCGGCTGTATGCTGCCGTACACGGGGCTCCACCACCTCCTCTTCTCGCACCTGAAGCACCCGCTCCTTATCATGACGAGCGCCAACATGCCCGGGTACCCGATGATAACCGACATTGACCACGCGATGGCAAAACTCGGCACCAGCGCCGACTTCTTCTTAACCCACGACCGGGAGATCGTCAACCGGTGCGATGACTCCGTCATGCGGGACGGGTTCATCATCCGCCTCTCGCGCGGGATCGCCCCCAAACGCACAGCCATCGATCTCGGGAAGCGCTGTATCCTTGCAGTCGGGCCCGAACTGAACGCCAATGCCACGATCTACCGGAACGGGTTTGCGCTCACCTCCCCGCATGTCGGCAATGTGCGGAACCCGGCCACGCTTGACTATCTTGAAGAGACGGTCCGGAACCTGCAGCGGATCCTCGGGGCATCGTTCGATGTCGTGGCCCACGACCTCCACCCCCAGTTCCTCTCGACCCGGTTTGCGAGGGAAATTGCCTCGGAACACGGCCTTGAGCTCATCCCGGTCCAGCACCACCGGGCCCACATCGCGGCGGTCACGACAGAACCCTGCATCGGCATTGCAATCGACGGCGTGGGGTATGGCGATGACGGCACGGTCTGGGGCTCAGAGATCTTCGCCGGCCAGGTACCGGACCTCCGGCGCGTGGCCCATCTCGAACCCATGGCAATGCCCGGGGGGGACCTTGCAACGAAATTCCCCGAGCGGATGCTGTACGGGATCCTGCCCGGCGACCGGGTTGCATCCCTCCTGGCCACTCGCGGGTGGGAGGATGTTGAGATGAGCCTCCTGCAAAAACAGGTGGAGCGGGGCTTCAATGTCGTGCAGACCACGAGCACCGGCCGGCTGCTGGATTCCGCTGCAGCTCTCCTGGGGATCTGTACCGAGAAGACGTATGATGGCGAACCGGCTATGAAACTCGAAGCCGCAGCAGCGGACGGCACCGCTGAAACCTGGGACCTGCCGGTCATCCAGCGGGAGGGGCGGGAGATGCTCTCCGGCCGTGCCCTGCTCACCACCGCATTTGACCGGATGGAAGCGGAGCGGGCCGGTGACCGGCAGGCCGTCTGCGACATCGCAGCATCGTTCCAGTACAATGTTGCCCGCGGGATAGCGCGGATGGCGATTTCAGCCGGGGAGCGCGAGGGGATCCGGGCCATTGCGCTGAGCGGCGGCGTGGCGTACAACCATGCCATCCGCGAGACGATCCGGCGCGAGGTTGTGGCCCGCGGGTTCCGGTACCTGGTCAATCCTGCCTATCCTCTCGGGGATGGCGGGGTCTCGTTTGGCCAGTGCGTCTGGGCCGGAACAATCCTGAAACACCGGGCCTGACCTGGCAGCCGGTACTGGTACAGGCGAGCACTTTATCTGGCCTGAAAAGAAACGGGGATATCAATGGGAATGGAACCAGAAAAGAAGCCCGCTGTGCAGGAGCAGAAGATCAAAAATCTTGAGCTTGAGCTCAACGATCTCCGGCAGGGCCTGACCGTTATTTCCGATTATTACCGCGACCTTGAGCCGGTATCGCGGCAGCAGGATGCCGTTGAGGCAGTCGATGAGACCATTGCCCGGCAGCAGCTGGACGATGACCGGGAGTTTGAAGGTATCTGGCGGTTCCACGAAGAGATGCTCATTGGCGATCCCGAAGCCCACGTTCCCTCAAAGGAGATGTACGATGCCTTTGTCCGGTTCTGCACACGAAACGGCAGGATCGCAGTTGAGCGGAATGCGTTTGAATTTGTCTTCTCGCGCATGGAGAACCCGACCCCGGAGATGTACCGGGGTGACTGGATCGGCTTCCGCCTCCGCCCGGCCGGGGACTGACCCCCGTTTATGGCGCACGTGAAGATCACCCGTGAGTCAGGGATCCCGCTCATGGGCTCGCTCTATTTTGGCGTTATTGACCGGGGAACGAGCCTGTTGCAGGTCCGGCCCAGCTGCGGCTGCAATATCAGCTGCCCGTTCTGCTCGGTGGATGCCGGCCCGGAGTCAACAACCCGGGCGAGCAGCTACGAAGTCGAGATGGAGTACCTGGCCGAAGCAGTCCGGGAAATAGCCGGGTTCAAGGGGCCGGGGGTTGAATGCCACATCGATTCACCCGGCGAACCCCTCATGTACCACCAGCTGCCGGAACTCGTTGCTGCCATGCGAAAAATCCCCGAGGTCAGGACTATCTCCGTCCAGACCAACGGCACGCTCCTTGATTCAAAGAAACTTGCCGCACTCGAATCCGCCGGCCTTGACCGGATCAACCTATCGCTCCACGCCCTTGACCCGGCCC
>JAAZNH010000274.1 GCA_012798365.1 Methanomicrobiales archaeon
CGATCCCCGCGGGATACCGGAGCGTGTACAACTTCTACTATTATTACGACCAGAAAGCCCCGGCTGACGCGTTCGATGGCTGCACCGGCTCTGTTCCCGAAAAATATTACTCGGAGGTCCCGTTCAATGATCTTACCGTCATTCTCTATCCCACCTATTATGGCGTGTACAAAGGAACCCCGTGCCAGCCGACCGGGTGCTACCAGGACTATGGGCCGGGGCGGACGCTCATGAAAGCACCAGCCGACCGGATAACGCTCTTCAAGCATGAAACCGGCCACGCGGTGTTCGGCCTCGTGGATACCTACTGCGGTGACACGTACTATTACCAGAACGATCCCTACCCGAATGTCTGGGCCTCGCTTGAAGCCTGTACGTCCGATGCACAGAAAAATAACCGGGACCCCGGTCAGTGCCGCCAGATCCAGAAGAAGAGTTCCTCTTCAGTAACGTGTGAAAAGGGTTATTGGCAATGGGATCCAATGCCGGATATAATGGCGAACGGATACAACGGGTTGTACGGAAATGCCGCAACACAGCGGATAACCTGGGTCCTTTCGCAGGCGGGGGCGGTATAAGATGAAGCACCTGTATGCAGTCAGTCTTGCACTTATCCTTACAGCGCTCCTGTGCGTACCGGTATCCGGAGCGGATGCCGTACCGGACTACGGCAAGATCCTCCGCATCCACCTCAGTTACTCCGGAGATGCCTACTCGGTCTCCTCCGTTGACGTTGACTATGGCAAAGCTCCCAACCTGAACCTCCGCGGCGGGGAACTCAGCGGGGCGATCCTTGGCAGCAATGGCCAGGAACTCTCAGCCTTTGCCCTGAACCGGCCCGGTGTTGCGTACGGCGACATCCTCGGCCCGGAGGGCAGCGACAGCCTCACCGGGTACACCGCCCGCCAGTCCGCGGGTACCATGACCGTGACGATCCCGTACCTGCCGGACACCCAGGCATTCCGCCTCACCAATCCCCAGAGCGGGACGGTCCTTGCAACGGTTGACCTCCAGGAACCGCTCAACGCCTTCTGCTCCGATTATTCGCAGGACCCGGACTGCCTTCTCCGGATAACCGCGGCTCCTGCCGCAGCAGCGGACAAGGGATCCCTCTTTGCGGATAAATCCACAAGCCTTGTCCTTGCCACGGTATTCTCCCTCTCCGTCCTCTCGGCTGCCGCCCTTGCCATCTGGACGCTCCGGCGCCGGGCTGCAACAACCGGCACGGACAAGAAACAGACCATCATGGTCGTGGATGACGATCCCGAGATTGTCAGCATAATTACGACAGCCCTCGAAAAGAAAGGATTTGCAACCCTCACGGCCTTCAACGGCCGGGAATGCCTTGCCGCTCTTGCAAAGCAGGTCCCTGACATCATCCTTCTCGATGTGCTCATGGAACCCATGGATGGCTGGGAGACGCTCGAGCAGATCAAGGATACCCCGGCCTACAAGGCAGTGCCGGTGCTGATGCTGACCGGCAAGAAGCCGACACCGGAAGAGGCGCAGAAGTACCGGGCAAAGTTCCATGACTACATCATGAAACCGTTCCGGCTTGAGGAGCTCTACGCGGCGATCGACACCATCACCGAGCACAACCGGAAACTGCAGACCTCGCTGGCCCTTGCAAAGCAGGCCGGGATCGACAAGCACAAAGTCTGCGAGCTCGCTGACCTGTCCCTGCGGATTTCCGTCAACAAGAAGATCGTTGAGATCCTGGACATCCCGCTTGCCATGCCGGCCCATGCGGACCTTGATACCCTTGATGATATGCTGGTGGTTGACTACATCAATGTCAACACGAG
>JAAZNH010000275.1 GCA_012798365.1 Methanomicrobiales archaeon
ATCGTGAAAGCGACCGGTGTCGATTCCCGGCGGACCGAACCGGAACCGGAACAGCTCCGAAATGATATCGACCACCTGATCTGGATACAGGACGAACCCTTCGGATCGCTCTCGATCTATGCCCAGTACTGCGTGATGCGCCTTGCAAAGGAGCGGGTGAAAGTTGTCCTGGACGGACAGGGAGCAGACGAGCTCCTGGCCGGCTACATCGCCTACCAGGGCAGTTACCTCCGCGGCCTCGTGGGATCGTTCCAGTGGGGTGCAGCCCTGCGGGAGAGCACCGGCAGCATCTGGCACCATGCAGGATTCTTCCGCTCGGCGCTGCGCCAGCTCATCATCCGGCGCGGCCGGCGGGGACTCCTGAGAATAAAGGGACCGCGTGTGGACCGGTATGGCGGCAGGCTCGATGCGATCCTTGCCCGCGAACTGGGCTCCACCAACCTGCCCGGGCTTCTCCATTACGAAGACCGCAACGCCATGGCATTCTCCCTCGAATCACGGGTCCCGTTCCTCGATTACCGGTTCGTGGAATACGTAGCCTCGCTCCCGCTCGACCAGAAGGTCCGGGGTGGCGTCACCAAGGTTGCGCTGCGCAACGCAATCAAAGGTATCGTCCCCGAGAACATCCGCTGCCGGATGGACAAGATGGGATTTGTCACGCCCGAGGAAGTCTGGATGAAAGAAGACCTCCGGCCGTTCGTACTCGAAGTGCTCTCGTCACCTTCGTTCCAGGAACGGAAGTACTGGAACGCCGATGCCGTGATCAAAAATTACCTCGCTTTCCTTGAGGGAAAGAGCCCGTACTCGTTTGAGGTGTGGAGGATTGTCTGCACCGAGCTCTGGCTGCAGACATTCTTTGACAAACGATCCCTAAAAGCCGCGGCCTGAAACCTGCGTCGTGCCACGAGATCGAATTGTATAAATGACCGCGCCCTCAAGAGAAGTACAGAGCTGTATAAAAACAACGGTATTGCTGGAACACCATGAAGTCAATCATCCTTGCCGGCGGTGTGGGAACCCGCTTATGGCCCCTCTCCCGCGAATATTACCCCAAGCAGTTCATCCAGTTTGATGGCCAGTCGCTCTTCCAGAAGACCTGCGAACGGGCAATCATCCTTTCCGGTCCGCAGGGCATCTATGTGGTGACCAACGAGATCCACCGCTACCTGGTGATTAACCAGATCGAGGAGCTCGGCTATCACCTGCCTGATGACCACCTGCTCGTTGAACCGGTGGGGAAGAACACCCTCCCCGCCATTGCGTGGGCCCTGCAGCGGATCCGGAAGAACGATGGATCGGAGACTGCCGTTGTCTTCCCCAGTGACCATGTTCTTGGTGCAGACGCACTGGACCAGATCCGGTGCGCCGAGCCGCTGGCAGAAGACTGCCTTGTCACCTTCGGCATCCGGCCTGATTCCCCCCATACCGGGTATGGATACATCAAACCGGGGAAGGCCCTGGAAATCGGGAACCGGGTTGATGAGTTTAAGGAAAAACCTGATGAAAAGACCGCGGCCCGGTACGTGCAGAAAGGGTATCTCTGGAACAGCGGTATCTTCCTCCTCTCCACGGAGTGCTTCTTTTCCGAGCTGGAGCGCTACCAGCCGGCCCTGTTTCAGGCATTCAATAGTGAGATGTCCCCGGATTATGCATCGCTTCCCGCCATCTCCATCGATTACGGCCTACTGGAACATTCCCAAAACGTCGCCGTCGTTCCCCTGGCCACGGAGTGGAGCGATCTGGGGACCTTCAAGGCACTCTACGACCATGAAGAGCATGATGCATCAGGAAATGTCGGCAACGCCGAGTTTATCGGATCTCAGGGGAACTATGTCAAAGCGCAGGGCAAGCATGTCGGCCTCATCGGGGTAAACAACCTGGTTGTTGTCGATACCGCTGATGCACTGCTCGTCTGCGATAAGAACAATGCCGAACAGGTCAAGGAGCTCGTCGGGCGGTACAATGCCACGGGTGATCCGGTCACCCGGTTCAACCGGCAGGTCCACCGGCCCTGGGGTTCGTACACCATACTCGAAGAGGGCGGACCGTACAAGATCAAGCGGGTAACGGTGAAACCCGGCGAAAAACTCTCCCTCCAGCTCCATCACCACCGGAGCGAGCACTGGGTGGTTGTCCGGGGTACTGCCGAGGTGGAACTGAACGGGGAGACCAGACTCCTCCGGAAAGGTGAGAGTACCTATGTCCACTCCGGCATGCTTCACCGGCTGAGGAACCCCGGTGTCATCCCGCTCGAAGTGATCGAAGTCCAGCTGGGCGAGTATCTCGAAGAGGATGATATCGTCCGGTTCGATGACCAGTACGGCAGAAAATAACCCTCACCAACCCCCGGTTTTTCCTTTTTTTCCCTTTTTCCTCATATCAGAGTATCAGCATCCTTGCAGAGGATACTGCACGTTTTTTGGGCAGGGAAACCACCCACGGTTTTATCCTGCCCGGTTCAGCACGAGAAAAAACGCCCGGTGTGTCGATTTTTCATCCATAAACCCTATACTGATATATGGAAAGCGCTGTCGTAAATGCGGGATGCCACAACACACCTCGCCCCCCCACCAGAACCGGATAAATGGTATCTGCCGACAGGGGGAAAAACACAGGACGCTCGGACAGGCGGGGCCCGGCAAAGAGTGACCAGGAGAGAAAGAGCAATTATACAAGGGACTGTGGGAGAAACAAAACTGACAGAGCGCCCGGGGGAGGTTATTTCCGGCTGGTCCACCGCGCAAAGGAACGGCCCTGCCCTTTTGGAGGGGTTAGGGGTACCTTTTGGCGATCGGCGGTCCGGCCCTGCTGGCCGGCCAGGGGTTGCCCGGCAATCCGGTATCCCTCGACAACAAGATCCCGGTTCTTCGGGTCACGGTACTGCATCAGGGCCCGCTGGATCCGCTTCTCGTGGCCGCGGGGGACATGAACAGGCTTTCCGGTGAACGGGTCGAGCCCGGTGTAATACATGCAGGTCGAGACACTCATCGGGGTGGGGGTGAAGTCCTGCACCTGTTCGGTATAGAGCTGATTTTTGCGGATATACTCAGCCAGTTCCACCATGTCAGCAACCGTGCAGCCCGGGTGGCCGGACATGAAATACGGCAGGAGGTACTGCTTCTTCTCTTTCTTCTCCTGGAGGGCAGAAAACCGCTTCCGGAACGCATCAAACGTCTCCTGGGAGGGCTTGTTCATGATCCGCGTGACACTCCGGCAGACATGCTCCGGCGCAACCTTCAGGTGGCCGGAGACATGGTGCTCGCAAATCCGGGCAAGGTAGGGGCTGTCATCTGCCAGCACGAGGTCGAACCGTATCCCGGAACCAATGAAGACCTTCTTTACGCCCGGTATGGTCCGGAGGGCCTCAAGCAGTTCGCACTGGTGCCGGTGGCTGGTGTCAAGCGACGGGCAGGCCGGGCTGCAGTGCTTGTCCTGGCAGGCTCCCGCATTCTTCCAGCGGGTGCAGGCCATCCCGTACATGTTTGCCGTGGGCCCGCCAACGTCCTGCACAATCCCCCGGAATCCTTTCATCTTCGTCATCCGCTCAACCTCGCGGACCATGGACGCAATACTCCGGCTCTGGATGATGCGGCCCTGGTGATGGGTGAGGGCGCAGAACGAGCAGGCGCCAAAACATCCCCGGTGACTCGTCACCGAGAACTGGACCGGCTCCAGGGCCTTGACCGGCTGGCGGTACGACGGGTGGGCAAGGCGGCTGAACGGGAGATCATAGATATGGTCCAGCTCTTCTGTGCTGAGCGGCCGGGCCGGGGGATTCTGGATGACAACCGTCTTGGGATGGGGCTGGGCTATCACCCTGCCGGCAACCGGGTCCTGCTCGCGGTAGTGCAGGGCAAACGCCTTTGCATAGGCGGCTTTATCTGCCGCCACTTCGGTAAAAGAGGGCAGTTCCACCAGGTCTGTCTTGCTGCGGCTGCGCCATTCTGCGATATCAATGCGGTAGGCTGTGCCGGCAATATCCCGCAATGCGCCAACCGGTTCTCCCGCCTCCAGCCTGCGGGCAATCTCAACCATCTGCAGTTCGGCCATCCCGAACGCTAGCAGGTCGGCCGGGGCATCGGCAAGGATCGCCTGCCGGACCTTATCCTGCCAGTAATCATAGTGGGCAAACCGGCGGAGGCTCGCCTCGATCCCCCCGATGACGACGGGGATCCCGGGGAAGATCTCATGGATCTTGTTTGTGTAGACGAGGGTTGCCCGGTCCGGCCGGCGCGGGATGCCCCCGGGGGAGTACACATCGTCGCTTCTCCGCTTCAGGTTCGGGGTGAAGTTATTCACCATCGAATCGACATTGCCCGATGAAATGCCAAAGAAGAGGCGGGGGGCGCCCAGAGCCAGAAAATCCTTCGAAGACTTCCAGTCCGGCTGCGCAATAATACCAACCGTGAAACCGGCATCCCAGAGGACACGGCCGATAAGGGCGGTACCAAAGGACGGGTGATCGACATAGGCATCGCCCGTCACGAGGATAATATCAAACCGGGGAATGCCCAGTGTCTCCGCTTCCCGGCGCGACAGGGGAAGGAACCGCGGCTGGGGAATCATAGGAACCGCAGGCACGGGGAATTCATGGCCGGAGGGATCATACCGGGGGCCGCCGTGTCAGGTCGCGGATGATCTCGGCAAGC
>JAAZNH010000276.1 GCA_012798365.1 Methanomicrobiales archaeon
CCTGCAACTGGTGCTCCTTAAAGAGCGTGCTGCAACCTGGATCCGGGAACCGGGCATCCTGCGACACCTGACATTGTCCTGTGCGCTTGTGTACGGTATGATGGCCCTGCTGGGCCTGGTGACACTCGTCCCGCAGCTTACGACACCTCTCCTTACTTCCGCTTTCCTGTTCATCGATGCTCTCGGCCTTCTCTGGCTTGCGTGGTGCGTGCAGAAGATCGCAAAGTCGGGTATCCATGATGCGGAGCGCGGACCGGCGCCGGCTGACCGGAAGGAAGTCCTTCTCATCTTCCGTGATGCACCAATCCCGTTCACGACCGCCCTCCTGATCTTTTTAGGGGTTCTCCTGGGTCTCCTTGCTGTCCTGCTGGTCCCGGTCAACCTGGGAATGCTCCCGTTCTCCCCGGATGGCCAGCTGGGTCTGCTTCTTGTCGTTATGTCCATCCAGGTTCTTGCCATCGGTGAGACGCCGGTCGGCCAGTTCCGGCGGTCGCTTCCGGTTGTCCTGGTGGGCCTGGTCTTTGTCACGATGGGCGTTGTGTCCTGCATTGTGCCGGGCCTTCTTACGGGGACAACTGTGGTGCTCCTTGGTGTCCTCAATATCCTGGGCGGTATTATCCCGCTCACGCTTCGCGTGCTCCCGATGCTGCAGGAGATGAAAAACCCGCCGGCTGAACCTGCCGTGATCCCGCCAGAGCTCAAAAACCTGCTCATCACCCAGTCCGTGCTCAATATTGTCGGGATCCTGTTCGGCTGCTCGATGCTCCTGCCGGGTCTTATCCCCGGCCTGGTTGTTGCAGTGATCCTCTTTGCCAACGGGCTGCTGCTCTTCCGCCTGGCACAGATCATCTCATCCCTGCCGATATCAGCGTAAAAGGGCCGGGGACCTTTTTTTCTTCTTTTCCGGTGCGCCTGCCATTCCCCCGGATACTGAGCCGGGTGGAACTGTGCTGTCATCCGGGATCCGGATAAATTACAGCCGCGTGAAAAGGGAGTATTACAAAACAGCAGGTTTGTCTGTTGATTTCAGCGTGGGTTTCGGGAGCCTTCGTTGGACCGGCTCACCGGTAAAACGGTTCGCGGAGCATGACTGCTTTTCTGAACAGTTCCTCGAGTTCTTCGCCATGCTTTCCGCGGATATCAACATGGTTGTCGGTCCGCAGGAGGCAGGGTTTGAGTTTTCCGTCCGAGGTGACGCGGAGCCGGTTACAGAAAGCACAGAACTCGGAGTTGTGCTTGGGGCGGACCACTTCCACTTCCGCACCATCAAGGCAGTATTTTTTCCGGTGGTGCATCCGGCGCGTGATGATGGTTTTTGACCGGGCCGCGAGGGAACTTTCCAGCCCGTCAAGTTTTGTGTGATGATCGCAGCTGTTGAAGTCCATGAGCTCGATGAGCTGGAGGACCAGGTTCCGGTTGCCGCGGATGTAGGCCAGAAAATCATCGATCTCGTGGTCATTGATGCCTTCGAGAACAACCATGTTTATCTTGATGGGTGTCAGGCCGGCTTCGAGGGCAGCCTGCATGCCTCCAAGAACTTTATCGAGATCATCCCGTCCGGTGATTTTTTTGTAGGTTTCCCGGTTGATGCTGTCGATGCTGACATTGACACGCCTCATGCCGGCAGCCTTGAGGTCATGGGCATATTGTGCAAGCAGGGTGCCGTTCGTGGTCATCGAAGACTCCATGCCCGGAGGAACGGAACGGACAATATCGACGATATCCTTTCGCAGCAGCGGTTCGCCACCGGTGAATTTCACGCTGCGGATCTGGAACTTTTCTGCAACCCTGAGGATCTCGGCGATCTCTTCTTTGGACATCTCGGTTTCCGGTTTAACCTCGCCCTCGCGGTGGCAGTAGATGCAGCGTAAATTGCACCGTGGCGTGAGGCTGATCCGGATATTGGAGACCGGGCGGTTGAAGGAGTCCTTGAGAACCATGATCGAAAGCTTACCCGTAGAAGTTTTTTGCAATAACGTATAGTTCTGTGGATCCTTTCCTGCTGGATTTGGTATTCATGGTCTTGACGGAATGGAAATGGGTCTTGACATCCGCGTAAAATTCCGGAAAATCCGTGCCCTGGAATGACTTGACGGCAAAATTGCCCCCGGTCTTCAACACGTTGCAGGCAAATTTCAGTGCCTGCTCGTTGAGTTCAATGATCCGTGCCTGGTCGTAGGCTTTGTGGCCCGACAGCTTGGGTGCGGCATCGCAGACAACCACATTGACTACGCCGAGCAGGGAGACTGCCTCCTGCTGGATCTCCGGGTCATTGAGGTCACCGACAAGCGATTCGCATCCCTCCAGAAGAGCGATCGGGTTAAGGTCAATGCCAACCACTTTTCCGTCCGTTAACGACCGGAGCACCTGCATCCAGCTGCCCGGTGCTGCACCAAGGTCAACAATATTATCGTCACTGCGGATGATCTCGAACTTCTTCTGGATCTCCATAAGTTTGTATGCGGCCCGGGAGCGGTAGCCCTCATGTTTTGCCCGTAAATAGGTTTTATCGTATCCCCACTGTGATCCCATTATTGCACCAACCCCATAAAATCAGGGTCATAAACCCAAAACACTATAATTAACATAGGGCGATATACTGTATAAGAGATTGTATTAAGGGGTAAGCGATGTTAAAAGCA
>JAAZNH010000277.1 GCA_012798365.1 Methanomicrobiales archaeon
ATCTTCATGCAATTATCAGGAAGTACCTGGGCTGGTGTCCGCATGCCGCAGCATATCCCCCGCGCTCCCGCAGGCTGGAACAGACAACTGGTCCTTCCATGGTTGCAGCAGATCCATCCTCAGGTGCGGCCGGGCATGGCCCGGGGGATTTCCTGTACGAGCACACCCAGATCGGGACAATCCAGGTCTGGGCTTCGGTGGGGGCGATCGTAATAATCACCCTTTCCATCCTCATGGTGGGAATGTACTGGTTCTCCCTTGCAGCGATCCTTTTTCTGGGTGCTGCAATCCTCCTCTTCGGGTCCCTCACGGTCCGGGTGACAAGGAACAAACTGCAGATCCGGTTCGGGCCGTTTGGAATTGTCTCAAGGCACGTTCCCCTCACCGCCATCAGGTCCGTAGTTGTGGTAAAAACCCCCTGGTATTACGGCTGGGGCATCCGGTGGACGCCCGAAGGGACGCTGTACAACATGGCCGGCGAGGATGGGATTGAGATCACCCTGGAGAACGGAACCCGGTTCCGGGTTGGCACCGATGAGCCGGCACTGCTTGCACAAACCATCTCAACTCTCCTCACCCGATCATGAACCCTGCCGGTAAAGACCTTAAGCCCACTCCGCCCAATGCAATAGTGAATAACAGGCAGGTGCAAGAATTTCCCTGATGCCGATCCCCCATCGCATTGCAGCACTGGTGCAGGAACGCAACAGCCTGTACAAGTACCCCTTCGAGCGTCTTGCCGGAATCATCAGGGATATCCGGTTCCGGTGCACGTCCTGCGCAAAGTGCTGTACCCGGGGTTTCAATGGCCATGTGTTCCTCCTGGACAGCGATGTCCGGACTGTGCGGGAGATCGATCCGGAGGCCCTGGAACCGGCACCCGGCCCGGAGTTCTGCGACCAGAACGGGACATTCTATGTTTCCGGCTATGCCCTCCGGGTGAAAGATGACGAGGCGGGTTCCTGTTGGTTTTTGCAGGACGGCCGCTGCCGGATCTATGACAGGAGGTTTGCCATCTGCCGGATTTACCCGTACATGCTCCACCGGGAACAGGATGAAGAAGGTACGGTTGACTGGAGACAGTTCAGCGGGCTTGAAGAACACGGGGAGTACGATACCGCAATGCCGGACGAGGAGAGCCTGCAGATCGCCCGCGAGACCAAGGAATATGAAAATGCATTCCTCACGCAGGAGATCCGGTTCCTGGAATTCATGCAGGAGTATTTTACCAAAAACGGCCTCCGCCACGTCCAGAAGATCTACGATGACCGGTTCAGGGAGTTCAGGAAGGGAAAACCGATTACCGTGAAAGTCTTTTTTAACGATTCCCTTGAAGAACACATCATCCGCAACGGGTGACGGGGGAATCCGGTTAGGCTTTTCTGAGGGTGAACCGGATCGCTGCACCCATGCCGGGCTGGCCGGCAACCCGGTCATCCGCCCAGACACGCCCGCCATAGGCCTCTATGAGCATCTTGACAATATGGAGACCAAGACCGTAACTGCTCCGCTTGTCAGAACCCTTCATGAACCGGTCAAAGATGAGCGGTTTCATATCATCGGGTATCCCGCTGCCGTTATCCATAACAGAAATCTCGATCATCCCGTTACCCGCATCCCGGGCAGCAACCTCGACAAAGAGATCATCCCGGGTAAACTGGAGCGAGTTGGTGAAAATATTGTGAAACACAATACCGAGCATCTCATCTGCGATAATGGAAACGTCTCCGCCCGAGTACCGGATATCTTTCCCGGGGAAACGGCCGACTTCTTTTTCCACAATATCCTTCAGGCGGACTGTTGACGTACCGGGGGGCGTCTTATAGATCTTCGAGATGGTCTCGATGTTGCGAATCACGCTGAGGTTCCGGTTGAGTGCAGCAGTAATCCGGTCAGCATAATCCTTGTTGGTGGCATCCCCGCTCTCGCGGATCAGCTCAGCATAGGCCTGCAGGGAGATGGTGACATTGAGAATCTCGTAGGTGAGGACATCAAGGTAGATATCCAGGTACATGTTTGCCTTGCGGTGGGCTTCAGCAAGAAGCTCCCCCTGCCGCGTCAGCTCCGTTTCCTTCTCCTGCAGCTCGGCAAGCATGGTGTTGAAGGATTCCTTCAGGGAAGAAATCTCATCATCACTATCACCGGCAGGAAGCCGCTGTGAGAGATCCCCTTTCCTCCCGATGCTCTTCATTGCAGCATCCAGGTCCGTGAGCGGGGTGATGATGTAGCGGCGCATGAGCATCCCCGTGATAATGACGTAGCATGCCCCGATGATGAAAAACGCCGCTACCAGGTACACGAGCGTCCCGGTCATCTGCTGGGAAACGACCCGGGGTGTCTCTACCCCGATGAGCAGGACCGGCTGGTTATCGATGTCGCGCACCAGGGTGAGCCCGAGGAGGGTGGATGCGTCCTGGATCCGGCTGAGGGACGCAGGGGCATTCTCCCCGGTGAGCTCGGCAATATCCGGCGTTACAACCGGTGACGGGGTATTGAGATGCCAGATCATGACCGGAAGGTTAATCCGTTCCCGGATCGAGCTGATCCGCCCCTCGTCAAACGGCTGGAGCATGATGAGGGTGCCACGACCAAAACCAAGGCCGTTGGTCTGGAGGATGGCATGCATACCCACCAGCGCCGGCCCATCCGGAAGTTCAATGATCCCCTGTTTTTTCTTGCCTCCGCGGGTGTTGGAGAGACTTCCCACCTTCCGGGAGAGGGTGGCAATGGTCGCTTCTGATAGTGGCGTGAGGGATTTGTTCTTTGCATTATATCCCTGAGAAGCAACAACATTTCCGTCAGCATCAAAATACACAAGCCCGCTAATCTGGAGACTCTCGTAGGTGGCGGGGGTGTTGATGATGGTCTGGTAATAGTGATCGTTCTTATCCTCCATGAATTGGTACGTGTCATCCCAGACTGCCCAGTCCCGTGCTTTTGTACCGAGTTGCTCGATATCCGACTGGATTTCGCCGGAAACAAGGTTGATATTCGCCGCAGACTGCTGCAGTTCAATCCGGGTAAAGGATGACTGGATAAACGCATTGGCGATGACAAAGAGGATTATGACAAAAAAGAAGACCGTTGCAGCCAGAATTGCCTGGGTACGGGTGCTGATCTTCACGATCTATCATGCGGTATTTTATGTAAGGTAGATGATAAATGCAACGATCGGTTACGGGAGCAGTTTTTTTGGGTATCCAGGGAAGCACAGGGGGGTTCCGGACAAGAATCCCCTGCAATGCGCAAAGACTCCGGCATTCAGCGTTCCCAGACAACCTCGCCGCGGTACGAAATCTTCCTGAGCCGGTGGTAGGGAATACATTTCGCTCCCCCCGGGGATGCAATCTCAAGATACTGGTCAGCCAGGGATGAGATCTCGGATCCTGATGCACGGGAACAATCGTGGGGCGCTCCCCGGTCAACATACCATACGGTAATCCCGGTAAAGGAATACCGTGGATCATGCCGGTACTTGAGGAGAAGGATATGGCTTGTGAGCATGGAGCCGCACACGCGTATATGCAAGCCATCGCGACATCAGGTTTTCGGACCGGGGTGGATCCCGGCCAGGCACTTCCGGGAAGATCGGTGGAGTGGATAAACGTCAGTTTCCTGTGAAAGAGAGCGGATGTCCCGGTGAAACAAACCGCGCAGGAGAAAACGGTAAATCGCCGTTACCAGCCAGATTAAGCCTGATTAAACTGGTATTCCAGTGGAAGGAAAGGGGTATAAAAGCATGATCAAATTGCCGGATTGCAATGATTTGCATGGAAATATAATAAAATGCAAAACGGAGTGCGATGCTGGCAGAATTCTCAATCGTGACAGGACAGTTATTGTAATGCCATGGTACTACCCGGGTGCACTATGAGCGGGGATTTGTGCGAGAATACTGAGCAATGGTGTATGTATTCCCATGAACATTTTACCCGCACCACGTTCATGGATGGAAGAATACCGACAATGAAAAACCGGCACACCATCTCACTATCACGCGGATATGATTCATAGACACCAGACACAAGTACGCTAAAAACCCGGAAACCGGCAATCCGGGTCAACGATAACCGCCCTGCATCCGCTCCCGGGGATGTAGTGGTAAACAAAAAAAGGATCTTCTGCCCGTGACTTATGTGGTCTTGGTTCCGGTACGGGATACGCGTTTTGGCGGGGAGATCGGGCCCGGTTTACCCGTATGGGGACCCAGCGCTTCCTCATGGGCCCGTGTGTGGGGTGTATGCTTCTTGGGCAGTGCCGGTTTTTTCAGGGTTTTATGGGGCGGATGCGGCAGCGGGTTATCAAGAGGGTGGTGCCGGGCATCCTCGAGATGACGGTTCCGGTCCATACTGGGTCCCCGCTTGGCCGTAGTCTTTTTCGCCGCCTTCTCTCCAGGGGATGGGTGTCGCGGTGACATGATTAGTGATCCGCTTCTGGTAAATAAAGGATACTGGTGCTTCCCGGCCGGGATACGCAGGAGCTGGATCATCCCCGCTTGTACCCGTATGTGCGTAAAAATTCCCGTCGGGATACCATCTCCTTGTCTCCTTCAACCCCCCGCGGTTTCTCACCATCGATGACACCCAGAATTCCCCGCCCGAGCGGGGAATCGGCAACGATTACTTCGGTGCGATTCGCCGTGGCGCAATAGACCGAACATACTTCCTGGAGGGATTTTATCGCATTCAGGACATTTATCGGGTAGCAGTCCCGGAGGAAGAGAATGAAACTATGTCCTGCGGCTATGGCAAGGGCATTCTTCGTTGCCAGTTCCACCAGTTCAGGATCATTTCCTTCAACCCGGACCAGGCAGTCGCCGGACGCCTCGCAGAATGCGAGCCCGAACTTTGCGCCCGGAACCGATCCGGCAACCGCTTCTGCGATATCTTCAACGCTCTTGATAAAATGCGACTGACCGAGAATGAAGTTGAGATCATCCGGTTTCTGCACCGGGACTATGGACAATACGGGAGTAGTTTCCATCTTCTTCACCACACCTGTCAGATAGGTGCACCCGGTCATAAGGATTGCTGTCGGGCAGGTAGCGGACCGGAATGTATCAGCGATTCGGGCATTCCTGCAGGAAAACAAGCGAAAACCCCATTACCCGGGAACCCAAGGATTGGTACCATGAGATCCCGGACCCTTGCCCTCATCCTGCTTGTCCTGCTTTGCATTGCCCTGCTTGCAGCCCTGCCCGTTTCAGCGGCAAGGACTGCGGAACAGTCGGTCAGCGACTCCCTGACGCGGGG
>JAAZNH010000033.1 GCA_012798365.1 Methanomicrobiales archaeon
CATCACCCGGCACGACCTGATCAACCAGCTCTCGGCACTGCACCATTCCATCGAACTGGCAGATGTATGCGGGGACAAACGATCAGATTTCCGCAGGAAACAGATCTCGGCAATCCAGCGGATCCGCCAGCAGGTACTGTCAACCCGGGATTATCAGGACCGGGGAAAAAATATTCCCTGCTGGCAGGATGTCCGTACCACGGCAAAAAACGCAGCAAAGGGACTGGATCTGGGCAGCATCCGCCTTGATCTGGCCATTGATGGAGTGGAGGTGTATGCCGATTCCCTGCTCCCCAAGGTGTTTTACAATATTCTTGATAACACCATCCGGCACAGCGAGACAGCAGGCCGGATCAGCATCTCCTGCCACCCGGCAAAGGATACCCTTGTCATTGTCATCGAAGACAATGGATGTGGTATCGCACCTGCAGAAAAGCGACGGATCTTCCAGAAAGGCTACGGGAGGAATACAGGATTCGGACTCTTCCTCTGTACCGAGATCCTGCAGATGACCGGGATCACCATTTCAGAGAACGGCACCCCGCGCCGGGGGGCACGGTTCGAGATGGTGGTTCCCGGACAGGCGTTCCGGTACAGTGCCGAAGAAACGCCTGCCGAGTCCGGCCCGTATCACCCGGTCAGCCAAGTTCAAACGTCGTAACCCCGAAGATCTCGTCCAGGGGCAGGGGCACCGGATCACGGGTCGAATACAGCCGTGCCGTAAAGAAGACCGGTTCCATGTTCCTGTCCTCAACAAGGGCCACCGCGGCCCCGTTGGGCCGGGGAATGTCCAGGTAGAAGGGTTCGCCCGGGATCCCCGCGATGAGCCCGTTGAGGATCATCTCCGCGGTTTTCCGGTCCCGGGAAAAGAGCGGGCCGATCTTGTATCCCTTGTGGCAGGTCCGCCGGACACCGTACCCGAGGATCTTCCCGTCCGTATCCAGCAGGGCATACCCGGTATGATCCTTGTGGCTGATCCAGAAACGGAGAAAACTCTCCCGCTCGGCCGGGAAGTGGGCGGTATCGTAGGCAAGCAGGTCAGCAAAATTGACGTCCTGTATCGGAGTGAGGCCCGCGGGCATCCTTCCGCCACCGGTCCCTTCGTACCGTGCATTATTATAGTGCAGGAAGAGCCCGCCATCTTTCTCATACTTAGGTACCATGGAAACAACCCCGTCACCGCCGACAATCCGTGACCCGGCATGGCGCATGGCATGGCGGTAGAGTTCCATCCCTATCCCTTTGCCCCGGTATTCCGGGCTCACAATATAGAGGCCGGCAAACGAAAACCGGTCATTATAATTGAGGACCGAGACCGAACCCACCATCTTCCCATCTGCTTCAGCGCAGAAGAATCCCTCCGGGTCTTCAAGCCAGAAACATTCCGCATCGGCAAGGCCGGGGTTCCACCCCTCGGCCACCGCCCATTCCACCGCTTCGGCCAGTTCCTCTCGCTTCATTGTCCTGATCGTAATTTCCTTCATGGTATTCACCCGTTAGCGGGATATTCACCTGATTAGTACATACGCATGCCGATACGACCAGACAATTCCGGCACTCTATTGTTCACCGCAAGCCGGTGCAGCAGATAATGTTCCCTTCCCGGTTCAATACATCCCAGTCCGGGTACACGTTTTCACCCGGCCGATGCTCATAATATATCAGCACCCGCGGGTTCATGGGATCCTGATTTCCATGGAGCCCGCAGTGTATGAAACGTGAGATAATTATCGCAGGTGTCCTCCTCGTGATTGTCGCCCTTCTGTCGGTGGCAGCATGTACAGGGACACCGGGGAAGAACAGTACCTCAACCACATCGGGGGCAGCCCCGGCAGATAGCCCGACAGCAGACACTACCAGGGGCGATTCCAATCCTCCGGGCACGCCACCCCTTGGGACACCACCTGCCGGGGGGAGCCTGGGCGGCAACATGACTCCGCCATCCGGCAGCGGGGGAGGGCCCGGCGGAGCTCCGCCGTCTGAAAAAACGCCCGCCGGCAGTTCCGTCTCATCATCATATACCCTGAGCGGGGCATTCACGGCTGACGGGACAACAAAGACGGAGACGGACGGGCTGTATACATCCGCTGCCCGGGATGTCTCGGCGGTATTTGTAAGCAACGGGGGGAACCTTATCCTTCACAATCCGACCATTGAGACAGGCGGGGATACCTCATCCAGCGATGCCAGCAGCTTCTATGGCCTGAATGCAGCAGTTCTTGCAACGGGCGGGAGTACCGTGACCCTCAATGGCGGGACGATCACAACAATCGGCAGTGGTGCAAATGGTGCATTCCCGACCGGCACCGGATCGACCATTATCCTCAACGGGGTGACCATCCGGGCAACCGGGGGCGGTGGGCATGCGGTCATGGCAACCAATGGCGGTACGCTCATTCTCACTGACATGGACCTGGAAACCACCGGGGCTAACGGCGCACCGCTTGCAACCGACCGGGGCAGCGGGACGGTGACTGCAACACGGGGAACGGTCCTTGCATCAGGCCGCGATTCACCGGGCATCTACTCCACCGGAGTAATCACGGTCAATGATGCATCGGTTACGGCAACCGGTGCCGAAGCCGCGGTTATCGAAGGTTTCAACCGCATCACGCTCTCGAACACGAGCCTGACCGGGGGGGTTGAAAAGACCGGCGGGACCATGATATACCAGAGCATGTCCGGGGATGCGGATGTTGGTACCGGGACATTTTCGATGACCGGCGGATCCTATACGGTTACGGCCGGCCCGGCATTCTTCATAACTAATACAAACGCGGTCATTACCCTGCAGGAGGTCAGGATTGCCAGTGTCACGGATACACTTATCAAGGCTGCCGGGACGGACCGCTGGGGCACATCCGGGAAGAACGGGGGCGCTGTAACCTTCACCGCTGACAAACAGGAACTGGCCGGTTCGCTCATAACCGACAGCATCAGCTCAATCGATGCAATGCTGAAGAACGGTTCAACGCTGACCGGCTCCATCAACAAGGCAGCCCTGACCCTTGATGCATCAAGTACCTGGATCGTTACTGGCGATTCGGCCCTGACCACACTCTCCGATACCAGCGGGATCTCCGGGACAAGTATCACGAACATCTACGGGAACGGCCATACGGTGACATACGATGCCGGACTTGAAAGCAACCGGGCGCTGGGCGGGAAAACCTATACGCTCAATGGCGGGGGGACGCTTGTCCCGGCATGAGGTTGTATGTGCACGGGAACCGCTTTCCGGCAGCTTTGCATCCTCCGGGGAACGGAACCGGAAAACGGGGGCGCCGTGAATCCCTGCTTCAGGAAACCGGAGGAGAGGCATCCTCCCCGCGCTTTACCAGCAGGATCAGCACCGGCAGAGATGCAGCCTGCATGGCAACGAGAAATCCTGAGGCATCGGCCGGGTCAAGCATATACAGGGCGCCGGTTGCAATGCTTCCGGCAAACCATGCACCCCCGTAGATGGTGTTGAAGATGCCATAGGCAAATCCTCTCCTTCCCGCCGGGGTGAAGTCGGCAACGGCAGCCCGGAGCACCGTCTCCTGCATCCCCATCGAGATACC
>JAAZNH010000278.1 GCA_012798365.1 Methanomicrobiales archaeon
ACCACCTCAAGTGGGCAAACTGTGATGTCGAGCTCGAGACCGCAGCCGGTGTTGTCCCGTACATCTACAGCCCGTCAATCTCGGTCTGTGCCATCCAGTGGGCAATCGGCCTTGAAATCCCTCTGATGATGAAGGACCCGATGCGCTGCTACATCACCACGGATCACCCGAACGCCGGCCCGTTCACCCGGTATCCCCGCGTCTACAAGTGGCTGATGTCCGAGAAGGCACGCAAAGCACAGATCGAGAGCTTCAAGCACAAGGACAAAGTCCTCTCACAGACCAGCATCGGCAGCCTCGACAGGGAGATCTCCCTCTACGAGCTCGCCCAGATGACCCGTGCAGGCCCGGCAAAGTCCCTCGGCCTTGCAGCCATGTGCGGTGGCCTGAAGCCCGGTATGGATGCAGATGTTGCAATCTACAACATCAACCCGGACAAGCCTGTTGCAAACCCCGACGACATCGAGAAGGCATTCAGCCGCTGCGCTGCATTCTTCAAGAGCGGCGTCCAGGTTGTTTCCAACGGCGAGATCGTTGCAAACGGCCACAAGCGCACGCTCTGGGTCAACGTCAAGGCCAAGGAGAATGCTCAGGTTGCACGCGACATCAACGAGAAGTTCGTCAAGTACTACAGCATGACGAAGGCCAACTACGAGGCACTCGGCCACCACTTTGTCCCGAACCCGTATGCAATCGAGGTTGATGCAACCAACTGAGGTGGAGAAAATGGAAACCGTAACCATTACCATGAAGAACGCGCCTGCACTGTATCTTGAAGCAGACACCATCTCTCCCGATGCATTCGCCGGCAAGAACGCGGCCCAGATCGCAGAACTCCCCGTGTTCGAGGGCAACTCCCCCTCAACCCTGGGCAACTACTTCACGGTCACCGGCAACGCAGGAGCAACTGCCGCTGACACAAAAGTTGTTGTCAGGGGCGATGTTAAGAAAGTCAAGTACATCGGCTTCAAGATGACCGCCGGAGAAGTGGTCATCGAGGGCTCTGCCGACCAGTATGTCGGTGCCTGGATGAAAGGCGGCAAGCTTCTTGCAAAGGGCGATGTCGGTGCATTTGCAGCAACCGCCATGAAGGGCGGCGAGCTGACCATCGAAGGAAACGCAGGCAACTACCTCGGCGCTGCCTACCGCGGCGACTGGAGAGGCATTTCCGGCGGCAAGATCTTCGTCAGGGGCAATGCAGGTTCCGATGTCGGGATGTACATGCTCGGCGGCGAGATCGTCATCGGCGGCGACTGCGATGTCCATGTCATGATCCATGCCGAAGGCGGCAAGGTCGTCATCAAGGGCAATGCAAAGAGCAAACTCGGCGGCCAGATGGTTGAAGGCGACATCTTCGTCTTTGGCTCTATCGATGTCATGATGCCCGGCTTCAAGCCGAACGGCGAAGTCGAGCTCGAAGTCGCCGGGACCAAGGCAACGTTTGCCCACTTCATCGGCGACATGGGCGAGCGCCACAAGAAGAAGAAGGGTGTCGTCGTGTACGGGAACCTGTACAAGAAGATCTAACCCCCTTTCACCACTATTTCTTCACGCACTTGTCAGAATAGCCCAAACCTCCTTTTCTGGAGGCCTGGGGCCTTTTTTCCCAGTCTTCAAATCCATTGCAGGTCAGACGTTTTCACAATAGCTTGCTGCGATGAGTTTGAAGATATCGGGGGAAGGGATTTGATACCTGTGCGGATGCTGCTCAACGAGAAGGATATAAAAAATAAGGGTGGGGGGACGCGGGGTGATCAGACTTCCATTTTCGGCTGCGATCCCTCATCCACAACCGGTTGTGCTTCCGGGACTTTTTTAACAATTTCCTCGCGGAACTTGTCAAAGTGAATATCATCGAGCTGCTCTGACAGGAGACGGCCGCTCCAGGCCCGGCGGTACACCCAGTCCACGATCTTTTCAACAACAAACATCGCCTGCTCTTCAGTCTCGACCGTCAGGAGGCTCCGCCCAATCTTCGGGTGCCGGCCCCTCCGTCCCCCAACAGTGATCAGGAAGTGGCGGTGTTCCGGCCTGATAAGGTCGTAGTGGCAGGACTGGACACAGACACCGCACTGGACACACTTGCTCTCATCCAGTACCGAGATCCCGTTCCTGATCTTAATCGCATCCTCCTTACAGTAGTAAACGCAGTTCCCGCAACCCGTGCACATCCGCTCCGTGGTCCGGACCGGCCGGACCCTTCCGATAATGCCGATCTCGTTGAGCATCGGGCTCGTGCAGGCGTTCGGGCAGCCGGCAATGGCGATCCGCATCTTGACCGGCATCTCCTTGCCAAACAGTTTTGTATCAATCTTCGCTGCAAGGCTGACGGAATCGATATTGGCAAACTTACACCGGGTATTGCCCGGGCAGGCAATGATGTTGACAACCTCATCTTTTTCCGAACCGACAGGTGTTTTATTCTTCTCAAGCGCAGCTGCCAGTTTTTTGAGCTGGTCACCTTTCACATGCGGTATCTCAAGAGTCTGGCGGGTGGTGCCATGAACTTCCCCGTTGCCATATTTTTTTGCAAGGGCAGCTATCCCCCTGAGCTGGTCAGCGGTGAAAATCCCTGCCGGGGCACGGAGCCTGACCGTGCAGAACTCGGAGTCACGTTCCGTGATGACCCCGCCTTTCATGTGAATACCGATATCGCGCTGCATTGATCAGGAGTGGGTACCGCCATGTAATCAATGCTGGGATCCTGCCAGCAGAGTATGTTTTGCGGGGCGGGAGAGAACAGTCAATACATTTAAATGCTTACCCCCGTAACAGTCATTGAGATGCGCTATGGCTGATATGTTCACCGATCTGCTGATCTATATCGGTATCGGGATCCTCACCTTCAGTATCGGGTTGATCCTCGGGTACCAGCTGCTGATCATGTACTACACGAAGCGGTTTATTGGGCTTGCAAAGGAATGTTCGGATGCCGACAGTGTCATCCCGCTCGTGGATGAACTGGAGAAGGAGACGTAACGGGGGAGACAACCATGGTCGATGTTATCAGTTACACGTTAATCAGCATAACCTGCTTCTGTTTCGGGCTCATTGTCAGTTTCCAGATTGCGCATATCCACTACTGCCGCAAGCTCACCCACCTGGTGCGGAGATGTATTTCCACAAAGACAATTGCACCGGTGCTTGCCGAGTACGAAGCGCTCAAGCCAAAGTAATCCCATCCCTTCTTCTCTTTTTTTTCACTGCCGTTGTTGATACCGGGCGAATGCAGGTGCAATCCCTGTTATCGTTCCAGAACACGTGCGGGCAGATTGGCATCCGGCCATGCGGCAATTCAAACACTCTAATAGCCGGACAGCAAATACTTAGGAGAATGCGCTGTACAATGCTTGCCAGCGGGAGCAAGGGCAACTGTGTTGTTGTCCAGGGGGAGACGAGCACCGTCATCATCGATGCCGGCCTGAGTGCAAAGGAGCTTTTTGCACGGATGGAACGTGCAGGCATCGACTCCCATACTGTTGACGCCCTCCTCATCACCCACGAGCACGGCGACCATACCCGGGGGGTGGATGTCCTGGCACGGAAACTGGATATTCCGATCCATGCAACGGAAGGCACCCTTGCGGATTTCCTGCACCACCGCAGGACATCGGCAAAACCCATCACCCACCACAGCTGCAGGGACGGGGAGCCGTTTGCCATCGGGGACCTTGTCATCGAGCCGTTTGCCACATCCCATGACGCAGCCGAGCCGTGCGGGTTCATCATCCGCGAAGGCGACCTGCGCTTTGGGTACTGCACCGACACCGGTGTCATCACCCCGCACGTGCATGACCTCCTGCGGCACTGTGACGGGATCGTGCTGGAGAGCAACCACTGCCCGGAGATGCTGGCCAATGGCCCGTACCCGGAATCGCTCAAGCGCCGGATCCGGTCAAAACGCGGCCACCTCTCCAACCCGGATGCAGCGGCCTGCCTCCGCGATTTTGGCAGGGATGTCCCGGAAGTCATCCTCGCCCACCTGAGCGAGACGAATAATACCCCGGAAAAGGCGCTCGTCAGCGCACAGGCCGGCCTCGGGCTCTTTTATGAGAAAGCCCGGGTTGTGGTTGCAACCCAGTGCGGCCCGAGCGAATCCTGCAGGCAGCAGCTCATACTCTGATCGCTGCCCGGTTTTTCCGGCAGGAAAAGTCCGGCCTTTTTCATCAAACGCAGCTGAAAGGCTCTGCCATTCATCACCATTTTTTTTTTAAAAATACGATACGGAATTTTTCCTGATTGCCCCTGCCCGACCCCCCTTTGCTTCCGATGGAGGCAAAACGGGCACATATCCCTCGTGATTTCCACAGGAAATGATGCCATTTTCTGCTTGTGGTAAAAGGGGGGTCGGGCCGGGCCGGAGCGTTTTTGATCGCGCTGAGGCGGGGGTGCCGTACCACGTACGAACGTTCCGGGCTCCGCGTTTCAGGGTGGGAAACGGCACGCACAGGATTGACAGGCCCGGGTCCCGGGCGATTCCGGAAAAATTCAGTACCGAGCCGACCCCCACTGGATCCGACCCGGGGCCCGGGCAATTCCAAAAAATTCTATACCTTCCTGACCCCCAGGGACCGCTTTTGATCCCGCAACAACACAATGTTAATCCCACCTCATAACCCAATCACCGGGTAAGAACGATCATGTTTTTCCTTGAATTTGCCCGGGCCTGCGAGACTCTGGAAAAAACCTCCGGCCGGCTCGATATGATCGATATCATCAGTAAAGAACTGCCGAAGCTTTCCGATGAGGAACTGCCGGTCTTTGTACGGTTTGTCATGGGCAGGGTCTTTCCGGACTGGAGCCCGAAAAAACTGGATATCGGGCCGAACCTGCTCTATGAATCCGTGGGATATGTCGTTGGGCTCAAAAAAGACAAGGTGATTGACCGGATCAACCGGACCGGCGATGTCGGAAAAGCTGTCGAGGAACTCCTCTCGGACAAGAACCACCTCTCCCAGCAGATGCTCTTTTTCCACGAAGCCCTTGACCTGGTCTCGGTCTACAACGAACTGATCAGCATCTCGGAGCAGGGCGGCAAGAAGATCCAGGCCGGCTCCGAGAAGGTCCAGCGTGAGAAGCCGCAGCAGGAGAAACTGCGGGGCGTGCGCCGGCTCTTCTCCGCGGCAAGCCCTCTTGAAGGGCGGTACCTTTCCCGGATCATGCTCGAAGAGCTGCGTATCGGTGTCGGGGAAGGCAGCGTGCGGGAAGCCGTGGCCAAAGCCTTCGGGGTCGATTCCGCCCTTGTCGAACATGCCCAGCAGGCCCTCAACGACATGGGCGAGGTGGCCCGGCTTGCAAAGCAGGGACCGGATGCCCTCCAAAGCGTGCAGGTCACCCCTTTCCATCCCGTCCGGATGATGCTGGCCCAGCAGGGCAGCATTGCGGACATGATTGAGGAACATGGCGAGATCGCCGCCGAGTTCAAGTACGACGGCTCCCGCTTCCAGTTCCACAAGAAAGGCAACTGGGCCCGGCTCTACTCCCGCCGGCTCGAGGATGTGACCGCTGCCCTTCCGGATGTGATCCAGCAGCTCCTCAGCGCAACGGAGCATGACGTGATCCTTGACGGCGAGGTCATTGCGATCAAGGATGGCAAACCCATGCCCTTCCAGTCCGTGCTCCGGAGGTTCCGGCGCCGGCATGACATTGCCGAGGCGCAGGACGCCATCGCGATGGTGCCTAATGTCTTTGACATCATCTGGCTCGACGGCGAGACCCTTATCGACCTGCCCTTCTCCGAGCGGAGAAAGCGCCTTGAATCGGTCGTGACGCAGTATCTGGCACCGCAGGTCCGAAGCGACCGGGAAGAGGAGATCACCAAGACCTACGAAGCAGCCCTTGCCGCCGGCCACGAAGGCATCATGATCAAGGTCCCGGCCTCGCCCTATACGCCGGGCCAGCGGGGAAAGAACTGGATCAAGATCAAGCCGGAGGTGGATACGCTTGACCTTGCCGTCATCGGGGCTGAGTGGGGCGAGGGGAAACGGGCGCACGTCTTTGGCTCGTTCCTTGTCGCCTGCCAGGATAACGGAAAACTCATGCCGCTCAGCCGGGTTGCAACCGGGTTCTCGGACGAGCAGCTCGCGGAAGTGTTCGAACTCTTAAAAGAGAGCGTGATCAGCGAATCCGGAAAAGAAGTGACATTCGAGCCCTCGCTCGTCTTCGAGGTCGGGTACGCGGAACTCCAGGCAAGCTCGAATTACGAGTGCGGGTTTGCCCTGCGGTTCCCCCGGTTCATCCGCATCCGTGATGACAAGGATATTCCGGATGTCGAGACCATCGAGAACATCCGCGAGCGGTACAAGCGGCAGGCAAACTCGGCGCAGGCCTACCAGCGCTGAAGAACCCTCCCGGGTTCTTGTGCTGCATCATGCTGAACCGGTTTTTCCTGCCACAAGATCCAAAAAAGATTCCCGGACATTTTCTGGATATCATTCCTGATCCTGCAGATCTGCCCTTACCAGAACTGCGCAAGCGTCCGCTGGGTGCGGAGCTCGGGGATCAGGGTGCTGTGCAGCACCCAGCGGTCCGAGCCCGTGATCGCAACAGCGTGCCGGACCGCATCATCGAGCGATTCGCACGCAATCGGTGCTGCTGCCATCGCCAGCCGCGTCCCCTCCCGGATCACCCAGGTCCCGAGCGGTGCCCAGTATTCCGATGAAACATTCCGGACAACAATCACCCGTGCACACCGGCGGATCGAGGTCAGGTACTCGCAGACCCCGAGCCGGGCGGAGTAATACGCGCCGGTGATGGGCGAATACCCGTGCTTGGTCATCCCTTCCCGGTCCTGCACGATCATCTCGTCATCACCGGCCCAGAGCGATCGTTTTCCCCAGATCTCGATCATCTCGTACTTCCAGTCGCCGGGCAGGAGGATGCAGACAATGCGGTTGCCAAAGACCTCCGCGGTAAAAAGGCTGATCGCATCAACAGGGGGAAACCGGGCGATCTCCTTTTTCAGGCCCGTTGATATTG
This sequence comes from Methanomicrobiales archaeon, assembly GCA_012798365.1. Taxonomy (GTDB): domain Archaea; phylum Halobacteriota; class Methanomicrobia; order Methanomicrobiales; family Methanospirillaceae; genus Methanoregula. The sequence goes on from JAAZNH010000278.1 coordinate 6,979, forward strand.
TATCATCGACCGCGGTGATCGCCCAGCGCGTTGGCACGAATTTCCGTTTCTTCCCAAGCAGCCCTGCGGTCATCAGCTTGCTGATCTGGTACACATCGATCCCGTCCGTGGAGAGGGCGATGGCGGCATCGGTTGCCCCGATATCGGTATCGGAGGTAATCCGGTCCACCGCCCTCCCGACTTTAGCGCTCCCGACAAGATCGATCTGCTTCACGGCCCCCGAGAAACCAACCGGGGCAACCGTGCCGTCAAAGTCCAGGGAAAAGGCCACGGGCTTCTCAAAGCTGACGTCCACATCAATCGGGATGCTTGAAAGGGCAATCTCCTGCAGGCTGCCGCCGACTTTCTGGAGGCCGGCATTCCCGCGGATGGTCCGGGCCCGGATGCCGACAATGTCGTCCATGCCGAGGTTATTCTTCAGCCACTCCGGGGGATTGTCCGCATCATTGATCAAAAGCGGGCCGCCCCGAACATCGGGATACCCGTAACTCCCGATGAAGACCGAAGGGGAACTGCCCTGGTACGTGGTGGACGGTTTCATGGCCACCTGCGCGTGGAAGCGGCTCATGATAGGACAGCGGGGCAGGCCGCAGAGCCCTTTTCCTTTGCATTCGGCACAGCGCATCATGAGTAGAGGGACAGGAGAGGGGGTATGACCTCACGCTATTTTGGAAGCGGCTCGTCAGGCTCTTCCTTGGGGGCCGGCAGCTGCGGCACAACCGTGACCGCGGGAGGGGTCTCCGGCTTTGGGGAGGGCTGTGCCGCGACAACCGGAATGACCGGCGTTTTGACAAATTTGCTCTCGAACTCGGCAAACGAGATCCGCCACCCGACATCATAGCGGGCACCGCACTCCGGGCAGATCAGGATCACGCGCCAGGTCTCCCGCGTGGACTTGACCGGGTTATTCGGGTTTGCTGCATTGACAAACGAGGTATGGAAGCCAAGGGCATACCCGCAGGCAGGGCAGGTACGCAGTTCACCCGTGATCTTGAGCATCGTGATTTCCCCGGGTTCCGTCATGGTTCTCACTGGAGGTATATCCGGTTTTTGCTCTTAAGCCTGCCGGTCCCGGCATGCGGCAAGGATGATATCCGCGGCATGGTTCCGGCCATTGATCCGGGCATGGACCTCCCGGAACGGGCGGGGGGTTATCCGCAGGGTCTTCTCGATCATGGCCTCAAGCACCTCTTTTGTCAGGTGCCTGCCGTCAACGGCAGTTCCGGCGCCGAGGTCTGTGATCTTTCTTGCATTGTTCTGCTGCTCGGGATGGCCGGGGTCCATGATGATCAGCACCGGTTTTTCAAACAGCAGCGCCTCGTGCAGGGTTGTCAGGCCGCCGTGGACGATGGCGATCTTGGCCCGGGCAAGGTGCTCGTACAGGTTCGGGACATAGCCATGGGAGATGAAGTTCTTTGATGATTCGGGCAGATCTGCCCCCGTGTAGAACACATTGAAAACCAGCTCGGGGTGCATGCCAGCGATGTCACGGAGCAGCAGGTACATCGGAAGCTTGTACGGCTCCCCGCCAAAACTCGTGAAGATCGTCTCCCGTGCGTACTCGTAGCGGCTTGGGTCGAAATCATAGAACGGGCCGGTCAACGTGTAACGCCCTTCCTCCCCTTTGGGGATCCGGATGTTATACTCACTCACGGTATCCGGTGCCGGGTAGTCCGGGATGATGATATGGTCGGCAAGTTTCAGGTAGCGGCGGATGGACAGGTTCAAAAACCGCCAGACCGGATTGGTGGTGCCGTTATGGCCATTGAAATGGTTCTGGTTGGTGATGAAGACCAGGGGCGTCTTCTCAAGCCGTGCAGCGAGGACACCGCCATACATGGTGTCGCAGACCACGCAGTCAAACCGGTGGTTGCGGATCATGTTCCGTACCGTGGCAACGGACCGGATCATATCAAGCACAATCCATTTCGAACACCAGAGGGTCTTTTTGAGCGAGAAGAAACCGTTCTCCCCCTCAAGGCAGACCTCCCGCCAGGTCCGGTGGAGGTTGGAACAGCGGTGCTGGCTCATGAAATCGTACGACTTGCCATAGCCGGCAAAATGGACCTCATGGCCGGCCAGCTGCAGGTAATGGCCGAGATGGAGACAGCGGGATGCATGCCCGAGGCCTTCCCCGCAGACAACAAAGAGGATCTTCATGGATACATCTGTTATGAGCGCCCGGCGGCTCCTGGTCGTCTCATGCGTCCGGCCCGGTACCGTCCGGTGCCCCGGATCCTTCTTCCGGTATGATGATCCATGCAAAGATATAGAAGAGCAGTCCCGCACCAACGGAGAGGAGAGTCATGACCCCCCACAGGAGCCGTATGACGGTCGGGTCCACATCGACATGCCTGCCAATCCCGCCACAGACACCACCGAGAATCCGCTCGGTCTTCGACCGGTATAACCGTTTCATGCGAGATAGATTGGTGCAGGCAGGATTTAAGGCTGGGGATAAAACAGCATACAGGGACAGGGTATGTGAAGGCTGCATTCCCGCGAATGGTGAACCTTATTCGTTCCGGTATCCAAACCGGAAGGGTGAATGCCATGACTGGTGAGACACTATCCCCCGCACAAGCAACCTTCGGCGCCGGTTGTTTCTGGGGTGTCGAGGCAGCGTTCCGGAAGGTACCCGGCGTGATTGATACCGCGGCAGGCTACATGGGCGGATGGGTGAAGAATCCCCGCTATGAGCAGGTCTGTACAGGCGAGACCGGGCATGCCGAGGTTGTCCAGGTCAGTTATGACCCGGCACAGGTCAGGTTCCAGGACCTGCTGGATGTCTTCTGGTCAATCCACGATCCCACCCAGCTGAACCGGCAGGGGCCGGATATCGGGCCGAACTACCGTTCGGTGATCTTCTATCATGATCAGGAACAGGCAAAAATCGCACGGCAGGCAAAAGACGACCTTGCCGTATCCGGCCGTTTCGGGTTTGGCAAGATCGTCACGATCATCCAGCCTGCCGGGGATTTCTGGCGGGCCGAGGAGTACCACCAGCGGTACCTGGAGCGGCAGGGCCGGGAGTGCGGGTGCGGTACCTGAGCTTCGCGGGGCCCCGATACATTTCGTTACAATTATTTAGCACCACAAATAACCATTACAGCCATGGATGCATCAAATCTTCTCCAGACCCTTGCAATTCTTGTTGAATGCTCAATCGCGATGATTGGCATCCTCATCGCGCTGCAGAACAGGAAACGGTATGGCTGGTTAATCGCCGCCACGTTCGGGTTGTATGTCCTTTTTGACAGCTTACGGATCTTCTCGATGCCCCTTCCTGCCGAACTCCATGCGGGAATACTTCTTATTGCATGCATCCTGATGCTTGCAGCAGTATGGCTCCTGTACTGCGAAAAGCAGGAGTGATTGGACGAACAACGCGGGACGGTTCCTGCGGGTCCCGGTGTGCGGGACGCGCCCGCTCACCTCATCGTGACCCTGCTTTTTTTTAACGACGTTCTCACATGACAACCCGGGTTACAACGCCGTGCATCTTCTCGGGGGGCAGGGTATAGAACTGCACGAATGGTGGCGAGACTTTTTTGATGATACTGTAGATCTTCCAGATGATCTTATCGGAAACCACGCTCTCGATGCCATAGAAGATGGTCTTCTCATCGATCCCGTGGTTCTCTAACAGGTACACGATGTCGATGATCTCCATGTATCCCGTGGTTATGGTGAAGACCTGCAGGCCCGGGGCTATCTCCGGGTCAAGATGGGTATGGATCCCAAAGGGCTTGTCCGTGATCCGGATACTGACAAAGACATTGCGCTCATAGAGGATCTCGTTCTGGAAGAAGATCTGGCCCAGGTACGGGGAGAGGTTCTGGACATCGCTGATGAAATAGAGGGCGGTGCCGCGGATCCTGGCAAGAGTGGCATAGTTCTCTTTATAGCGCGGCAGGAAGTCAGCGAGGCGGATGGGCTGCAGGATCTCGTGGAGCCGGTCCTGGCCCCGGATGAACGCGATGGTGAGGATAAGGGGGATCGCGGCGAGGATGAACGAGAAGTAGGCCCCATGGGGGATCTTCAGCAGCGTGGCGATGAAGAAGAAGAAGTCGATGACGATCAGGCCGCACGCGCAGATCATCTTGACGGGATCCCTGCGGATAAAGAATATGACCGCCATCATGATTGCCGAGATCATCATCGAACCGGAAACGGCAAGGCCATAGGCGGAGGCGAGGTTCTCGGACGATCTGAATTCAAACATCACCACGATTACCGCGAGAAGGAGCATCCAGTTGACGGCATCGATATAGATCTGGGAGCGGAGTTCCGGGGAGGTGTACTCGATCTTCATCTTGGGGAAGATCCGGGTGGTCATGCCC
>JAAZNH010000279.1 GCA_012798365.1 Methanomicrobiales archaeon
ACATGCCGTGACCCAGGATATACTCTGCGCCGGCAATGGCCTTGAGGGAGCGGGCGGTCATATACTCAATCTTTCCCGGGCCCAGGCCGACAATGGCAAGGCTCCCCTTTGCCGGACCCTGGCTCTTTTCGCTTTTGCTATTCTTACCGTGCGATGGCAACCGTGACTCTCCCGTACACCTTCTTTTTCATGACAAGCTCTTTTCTCTTCGATGTTGCAAGAGCGGAGGGTTCTGCAACACCTAACAGTCCAATCTTTCCTGCCCGGGAAGGGCCGGTTCCCGCTTGTGCGTTAATCGTATCGTCATCAAGGAATATTAAATTCCCGGAAAGATCTGCGATGGCTTCGATAAGGCCGGTCTCGCCGGATTTTTTCCGCGTGGAGGCATAGACAAAGACCTGGTCTTCGGTAATGGCATGCTCCGCGAGGGCTTTTTTTACCGCATCCACAACCTCGTCCGCCCCGATTCCTTTCCGGCACCCGAGGCCTACGGAATATTCTCCCTGTTTTACAAGAACAGAAACATCCGGCCCGGCCAGGACCATTGCCGGCCCGTTTACCGCGTGGACCTGGACATCCCCGGTCAGGAGCGCAGCATTGACCTGCCGGGTGGAATCGCGGTTGACAACATCGGTGCCCGTCCGGCCGGCGATGGTCTCGACCGAGTCCCGGCCCCGGGATTCGGTTGCCGTGGTTATCACCGGCACAAGACCCAGACCGGAAAGCTCCTTAGCAAGGTCGTTTGCCCCATGATGGCCGCCCAGGAGCGGGACGGCAAACTGCATATCGGGACTGACGACAACAACCGCGGGGTCTTTCCACTTGTCCTCTACGAGCGGGGCAATCCTGCGGACAACGATGCCCATGGACATGAGGGCAATGATCCGTTTCCGCTGCGAAAATGCGATTGCAAAAATGTCATCGTGATATTCCGCTACATCAGCACCAAGGAATGCTGCGATCTTATCCGCTTCCGCCCGAGAATACGGGAACGTGATCACAACGGTGTCGGTCATGAGTAGAGGTGCGAGCGCTGGTACCCGGAATGGATCCCAAGGACTGCCCGGCCGACAATGAGCAGGGCCGAACGGGTGATGCCGGCGTCCTGGGCTTTCCGGGCAATATCAGCAACCGTGCCATGGATGATCTTCTGGTCCGGCCACGACGCATGGTAGATGACCACCGCGGGCGTGTCCTTTGGACAGGAGAGCTTTTCGGTGATCTCGCTGAAATGTTCACTGCCGAGATAGAACGCCATCGTTGCCGGGCTCTTTGAGAGTTCGGCAATGTAATCCCGGTCAAGGGTTTTTCCCGCGGGCCGGGTGATGATGAGCGTATCACAGACGCCTTTTGGCGTGTATTCCGTGCCAAGAGCTGCAGCAGCAGCAAAGACCGAGGAGACCCCGGGCACGATCTGTACGCTCATCCCGGCGTTTTTCAGCTCTGCGATCTGTTCGACAATCGAGCCATAGATGGCCGGGTCACCGGAGTGGAGGCGGACAACGGTCTTTCCCTGCCGGGCGCGGTCCGCCATGAGGGCGACCATATCATCAAGATGCATCCCCCAGCTGTCCACCTTTTCCGGTGCCGGGCTTGATGCAACAAGCGCCGGGTTGACAAGCGATCCCGCGTATATCAGCACATCGGCCCGGTCGAGCAGGGCCCGGCCTTTGACCGTGATGAGTTCCGGGTCACCGGGGCCGGCACCCACGAACCAGATCAGGTTCTCCGGGTTATTTTTTTGCATACATCACGCTCATGTAATCGCTCTCGGCCGGCAGGTCATCGGTATGGTAGACTTTCATGTCGTCAAAGAACATCCGCTCAACCAGGACAAAGTCACGGTAGCCTTCGGTGCGGAGTTCGGCGGCTTTCTTCCGGGGCTTCCGGACCTTGAGGAAAATTCCCGCACCGGTTTCTGAACCATCCGAGACCAGGAATCCGGTATTGACCGGGACACCGGCAGCAGAGGCAAACGCGGTGATGGAGCTGATGCCCGGCTCGGTCCTGAACTCGATATCCGGGTGGGTCTCGGCAATCACGGCACAGAGGCGCGAGAACGTGGAGAAGAAGTTCGGGTCGCCCAGGATCCCGAAAACGGCAAGGCCGTTGTCCGCAACCGGTGCGATCTTTTGTGCATTGGCAACCATGCACCGGCGGATCTTCTGCTCATCATCGGTCATCGGGAAATCGAGCATGACCGGTTTGCGGTACGGGGCCACAAGGTCATGGGCGATCCTGCCCGGGACAAAGACCTCATCGGCCTCTTTGAGGTACTTCACGGCACGGAGCGTGAGCAGGTCCGGGTTGCCCGGTCCAAGGCCAAGGCCTACGAGCATGCTGCACCCCGGGCGACAATGATAAAGACAGGATCGATGGGTCTGAACATGATACTTCCGGCAATCTCATGCGATCGCGAGACCTGCACCTGGACTGCTTCGGTAAAAATCCCCTGCTTTTTCAGGAGCGTGACGGCACGTTCCAGCGTGCTGAGCATGACTGCATTGATCACAATCGTGCGTTTCACCTTCTCTGCAAGGACGGGGAGGATCTCTTCAAGCCCGCTTGTCCCGCCCAGGAATGCACAGTCATACTGCCGGGTGCCGGCCAGAAATTCCCGGGCATCCGTGCAGCTGAAAGTAATATTGTCAACACCGGCGTTCTTTGCCGTATCCTTTGCAAGAGCAACGGCTTCCGGTCGTTTGTCGATCGCGTACACGTTCTTCGCCACCCGTGCCATGGCAACCGAGACCTTGCCGGTTCCGCAGCCAACCTCAAGGACCGTATCGCTCCGGGTAAGGCCGAGTTTGAAAAGAGAGACCGCCATGATCTCGTCCTGCGTAGGACCACCGGCAAGTTTTGTCCCGTTCATCTGCACAAGTTAGGTTGTGTTAAGGTATTAAGGAATTGTTTTAGCCGGGCTTTTGCAGATCCCTGTACCGTTTTTTCCAGGACACTATTGGGATTTGTGAAAACGGGACAGTTGAGAATTCCCTGCAGCAATTCCATGCTTCAGCTCCGCACCAGTCAAATGTCCACAGGGCATTCCCCATCATAGTACCAATCAATCCCGCAACACATTTCACCTCTCCGGCACAAACCCTGAGAGAGGGATCATGAAGCATGAAATAATCGGGGACAACCTGCAGATGGCACGGATCGAGCTTGCCGCCCGCGAAGGGATCTATGCTGAAGCCGGTTCCATGGTGAACATGAGCGGCTCCATGGTGATGGAGAGCCAGCTCAAGGGCGGGATCATCTCCGGCCTCAAGCGGGCAGTCGTGGGTGAGAGCCTGTTCCTTACCCGGTTCTCCAACCCGGAGAGCGGGGGATTTGTGTCCTTTGCCGGGACCATGCCGGGCAAGATTTTTACGGTAACCGTCTCGCCCCGCTCCGGGTTCATTGCGCAGAAACGATCGTTCCTTGCCTGCGAGGAATCGGTCAGCCTCGATGTTGCGATCACCACAAAGATCCAGGCGGGGCTCTTTGGCGGTGAAGGATTCCTTCTCCAGAAGATGACCGGCGCGGGTACCGCGTTCCTCCACTGCTGCGGCGATATTATCGAGATGAACCTGAAACCCGGTGAAGTGATCAAGGTCCAGACCGGCCTTGTGGTCGGGTTTGAAGAATCGGTGACCTATGATATTGCGCTTGCCGGCGGCATCACCACCGCACTCTTTGGTGGCGAAGGCCTCTTTGTCACAACCCTGACCGGCCCCGGAAAAGTCGTGCTCCAGTCCATGGATATTGCAAAGATTGCTGCATCCCTGGTTCCGTTCCTGCCAAAGCCGGAACCAAAAAAATAATTTTTTTACGCCCAGCCCAGTTGTTTTTTCAGGTTCGCTGTTTCATCCGCAGCTTTTTCCTTTGGCCCCCGGGGCTGGATGACCAGCGTGAGGGCATCCTTGAGCAGTACCGGTTTCTTTCCCTTCTCCCGGCAGAGCGGGTAGTCGCCATTGAACCGGCGCAGGGCTTTGACAAATGCATTGAGGATCTTCTTGCGGCTCTTGAGATCGCTTTTCCTTAACATCATGAGGTGCTCGAAGATGGAAACATCGATGAGCGTGCTTGCCATCCAGCCGATCTCGCAGGTGTACCCGAAGATCCACGCGATGGAGGAATTTTTTGTCGTGGAGATGAAATCATCGATATTGTTTCCCACGCTGCAGGAACCGATGAGCACCCCTTCGATATTGGAATAGTTCGCTGCATCCTTGACAGCTTTGAACATGGCCGGCAGTTTCATGCCGGTCTTGGATTTGAGCCCGCCGA
>JAAZNH010000280.1 GCA_012798365.1 Methanomicrobiales archaeon
CATATCCGTGATGGGGACACCATCCTCACCCACTGTAACTCGGAAGTGGCCCTGGGCTGCATTATCCAGGCCCACCGGGAGGGGAAGGAGATCGAGGTTTTTGCCACCGAGGTCAGGCCTCGGAACCAGGGGCACATCACAATAAAAACCCTCAACGATGCCGGTATAAAGACGAATTTCATTGTTGATTCAGCAGTCCGCTCATTCATCCATGATATCGATCTCGTCATTGTCGGGGCCGATGCGGTCACCGTGAACGGCTCCGTTGTCAACAAGGTCGGCACATCACAGGTTGCACATACGGCTGCTGAGGCGCGTGTCAACGTACTGGTTGCCGCCGAGACCTATAAGTTCGCCCCGCGGACTGTTGTCGGGGAGCTGATCAAGATCGAGGAACGACCCGGTGCAGAAGTGCTGCCTGACGAGATCGCCAAAAAGCTCCCGTATGTTACCGTGCGCAACCCGGCATTTGATGTGACTCCTGCCGATTTCATCGACCTGATCATCACCGAGCAGGGCGCCATCCCCCCGCAAATGGCCTATATCATCATCCGGGAATACCTGGGCTGGGATATCGGGGAGTTTCAATAATACGCCTGCTGCAGTGGCCCCTCCTCTAAAAAGATAAATTCCCAAAAAACCCATTTATTAAGCATGCCGGGAGAAAAACCCATAAAAAAGACCGTTCCTTTTACCAGGACTCAGATTGAGAAACTCGAAAAGGAATACCCTACGCCGTTCCATATCTATGATGAAGAGGCAATCCGTGCAGGAGCACGACGCCTTTCCAAGGCATTCTCGTGGGTACCAGGTCCTGATGGGAAGAAGGGCGGATTTCTGAATTATTTTGCCGTCAAAGCACTGCCGAACCCGTACATACTTCGCGTCCTCAAGGAAGAGGGTATGGGGGCAGACTGCAGCTCGCTGCCTGAGCTCCAGCTCGCGGATGCAGTCGGGATGAAGGGGGAGGATATCATGTTCACCTCCAACGATACTCCGGCTGAAGAATTCGTTGTGGCAAAAAAACTCGGGGCAATCATCAATCTCGATGACATCACCCACCTCGATTTCCTGGAAAAGTGTGCCGGAATCCCCAGACTTATCTGTTTCCGCTACAATCCGGGCGAGGAATACTGTCACGGTAACACCATTATCGGGAACCCGGATGAAGCGAAATACGGGCTTACGCACGACCAGATTCTTAAAGCGTACAAAATGGCACAAAAGAAGGGTGCAAAACGCTTCGGCCTGCATGCCATGATCGTTTCCAACCAGCGCGATGAGGAGATCCTTGCCGATGCCGCCCGGCTGCTGTTCGGCCTTGCAGCCGAGATCCATGAGAAGACCGGCATCACGCCCGAATTCATCAACCTCGGTGGCGGTGTCGGTATTCCGTATTCACCGGCAGATCATCTGGTTGACATTGAGGTATTTGCCCGGAAGGTTCACGAGGCTTATAAGGAGAACATTGTCGAGAATGGCATTGCACCGATCCGCGTTGTCATGGAGAACGGCCGGGCAATCACCGGGCCCTATGGCTACCTGGTCTCCCGGGTGCGTCATGTTGCAAAGAAGCACCGCGACTATGTCGGGCTGGATGCCTGCATGGCAAATCTCATGCGCCCCGCCCTCTACGGTGCCTACCATCATATCACGGTGATGGGAAAAGAGAAGAAGCCCCTCAACCACGTGTACGATGTTACCGGAAGCTTATGTGAGAACAACGACAAATTCGCCGTCCAGCGGTTCCTTCCCGAGATCACTCCCGGGGACCTGATGGTCATTCACGAATCTGGAGCACATGGTCATGCAATGGGATTCAACTATAACGGCAAGCTCCGGTCAGCCGAGTTCCTCATGCAGGCTGGCGGAAAATTTAAGCTGATCCGGAGGGCAGAGACCGCGAACGATTATTTTGCCACTCTGGACTTCAAAGGATCGGACTTCTCTGGTCTTGCAAAGAAGAAAGCACCCGCTGCCACCCCGGCAAAAAGCAAAAAACAATAAGATCTGGTGGAGTTTACCCTCGAAAATTTTCCCCTTTTTTGCTTGTTCTCACGACAAGGGAAAATCCCGGCCCGGTCTGAAGATGAGCGATCGGACCCTGTGGTTCTCAATACCATTTCTTATCGGACTGCTGCCCCAAACGGGGGCCATTTTTGTCACAATTACCCTATGCAGAATTCCCGGGCAAACCAGATCCTGTTCTCTGCCTCGCAATTGATGGATCCTGTAACCAATAACCAGTAACCAGAATCTCATCGGATATTGGTTGTGGGACCGATGCCTTTATCAAACGGCAGAGCCCTTCCTCAAGTGAGCGCAAACGCCATAGTCCGGCAGGGCGCTATTTCGAAACGGCAGGATTCCGGCAGTGATTTTTGTATGGAGATAAGCTTCAGCAAGATGCAGGAAAATGGCAATGACTTCATCCTCGTTGATGAATTCGAACAGACGGTCATTCCCGATGACATGAAAGCGCAGTTCGCGGCTATCTACTGCGACCGGAGGTTCGGGATCGGGGCTGAAGGCGTCATCTATCTGATGCAATCCCAAAAAAACGTGCTCCGGATGCGTCTTTACCTGCCGGATGAGCGTGAAGCCGAAACACCCCACACCGGGATCCGCTGCCTGGCTAAGTATGCCCTCGATGCGGGGTATGTCAGGGAGACCTGCACGGTCGGGACTGCGGCAGGGGAAACTGCAGTATCCATGAGATATGAGGATCAGGAGTTCCTTGCCCGCATCACCCTGCCGCAGCCGAAGTATGAACGCAAGGATATCACGGCGACCGGGTCCGGTGAATTCCGGGAAAAGATTGCCGGCTTTGAGGTGCATGCGGTCACTATTGACGCTCCCCACGCGGTCATTATCGTTGACGCCGTTGATGCTGTCGATCTTGATGCAGCCGGCCCGGCGATCTGCCACCACGCATCCTTCCCTGAAGCCATCAGTGTCAGTTTTGTCGAAAGAAACGGGAGGGACAGCATCCGGATCCGTACGTTTGACCATGCCGCTGAGGGAGAAACACTGTCCTGTGGAACCGGTGCAGCAGCGTCTGCGGTAATCGTCCACAAGCTGGGACTTTGCGAAAATGTCGTGGAAGTGGAAACCCGGGGTGGTTCTCTCACAGTCTCAATATCGGACAACGTAACCATGGAAGGCCCGGCAACAACGGTATTTTCAGGCCATATCACCTTCTGATTTCTGTCAGAATACCAGGATCTCCGGGCGCTGCTCAAACACAAGGCCGAGGGTAGCAGCAAGCGTCATGAGGATCTCGATCTCGGTGTCTGCCCACACGCGATCCGCTGCCAGGTCGCTCACGCCGATGAAACCCCAGTAGGTCCCCGCGACAAAGATGGGGACAAGGAGAATGGAATGGATCCCCAGATCTTCGAGAACCGCCCGGTCCTGCCCGCTGAACCGGCTCAGGCATCCCGATATCCAGACTCCTGATGCAAGGCGGTTTGACCATTCGATGGGGAAATGGTGGCCCTGGCCGCAGATCCCGGTGTGATGTGCAGAGGTGTTTGTGGTCTCCCGGGCCCACCGGTACCGCCGCACGGCCTCGTGGCCGGCCGTGAAATCCCGAAGATGACCTTCGTAGATATACGCAATATCCCCGCCCATGGCCTCGCCAATGGTTGCGAGGACCCGGGGGATGGGATCCTTCAACCTGCCGGTGAGCAGAAAGCCCGACGCCGAGGCAAACCCATGGAGCACCCGGTCGCGGCGGTGTGCAATCTCCTCTGCG
>JAAZNH010000281.1 GCA_012798365.1 Methanomicrobiales archaeon
CCTGCGTTCTCCGGCCTGCACATCCCGGGTTCGTGGCACATCGACCTTGCCGGCACCTTTGCCACGCAGGCCGGCTGGGTCCTGCCGCCGGACCGCGAGATCTTCCTTGTTGCAGAGAACCGTGACCAGGCTCTTGGTGCAACGCTCGAGCTCCGCCGCGTGGGGTTCGACCGCGTAGTCGGGTTCCTTGCCGGCGGCATCCGGCCGTGGGCTATGCACGGGTACCCGGTCGCAACCGTGCCGATTGTATCCCCGGCCGAAGCGGATGCCCTTGTCCGGGCGAAGAAGGCGGTGATTCTCGATGTGCGGGAGCGGGAGGAGTGGGACGCCGGGCATGCAAAGGGATCGGTCCACATCCCCTGGCACGACCTCCGGACGCGGCACACCGAGCTGGACCCCGGACGGCAGTACATCGTGATGTGCCGGGGCGGCCAGCGGGCGAGCATTGCGGCAAGTATCCTGAAGATGCACGGGTTTTCCCGCGTGATGAACCTGGCCGGGGGGTATGCGGCGTACCGGAAGGGCCGGGGCGGGCAGTAAGGGGGACCAGGAACCGGATCGTTATCCGGTAGTGGATCTTTTTACTGCATTGGTATTGTGCTGAAAACAACCGTCCCGTCCTGCTGTGGCAGGGGGAAGGGCGGATGGGGTGAACCTGTTGCTCCTGGGCGAATCCCGCCCGGGAAATACCCTGTCCGTATCCTGCAGGCCCGGATTACCGGGATGCCTGCCGGTTATAGATGAAGACCTGCCGCTTGCCATCCTGGTATTTTTTCAGTCTGCCCATCTCTGCAAGCAGGTTGAGATCCGTCCGCGCTGTTGGCAGGGATATTTTATATTTTCCCGCAATCTCGCTGATCGTATACGGCCGGGCCGGGTGACGGATACACTCCCGGAGGATCTCTGCCTGGCGCAAAGAGATATCGGGCATCTCTTCTACAAGAAGGAGCGACGCTGCTTCTTCTTCTTTTTTTGTGATAAGATACTGTTTCAGGTCATCCAGAGCCCGGCTGATGATGCGGATATTGAAATCAATGAAATAGGTCATATCATTGCTGTCAGTCTCTGTCAGGAGGTATGCCCGGGCATACTGCGTCGGGGCGTGGACAAAGATCCGCGAGATCGAGAGGTATTCCAGGAGATCGTAGTGGTGCTTAAGGGCAAACCAGTAGAAGATTGCCCGGGCAGTCCTCCCGTTTCCGTCATTGAACGGGTGGATATAGCCAATCAGGAAATGGAGGATGATTGCTTTTACAATCGGGTGGATAAACTCATCATCCGCATTGGCAAAGGCACAAAGATCGTCGACCATGGCCGGGACCTTTTTACCCGCAGGGGGATAGTGGTATACCTGTGCCGGGTCGGTTTTACTGCTCACGACGATGTCATCGCGGTTGCGGAAATCCGTCTCATCCTCATCGCTTTCCAGGGTCCCCCGGGTGATCTCGTGGTGGATCTCAAGGAGAAGGTCGCGGGAGAGGGGCTGGCCCCGCAGTTCTTTGAGGCGCGAAATGGTGCGGTAATTATTGACTATCATCCGCTCCGAAGTATTCTTCGGCATCCTGCCCTCCCGGAGGATCTTCTTGGCCTCCGGCCGGGTTGTTGCTGCCCCTTCCAGCTGGCTTGAGGCAATAGCCTCTTCCATTAAGGAATTGATGAGATAGTGTTTCCTGGCTGCCTCGCCCGGGGACTGGCCAAAGAGCCAGTCAAACGATGCGGGGGATGCCTTGTCGATGAGATGGAGCTGTTTGTGAAATGACTCCGGCAGGGTGAACCGGAATTTTTCCGCACCGATCCGTATCACGCGGTAGCGGGTAGTGCGTAGTGATGCTATCGCGTGCCAGAGCACTACCGGGTCATAGGGAATTTTCTTTCGCCGGAGATCGTCCCAGTGGATGTATTCCCGCTCATTATACTTCTGTACCAGCTGGCTAATCCGTTTTCCCTCTTCACCCCCCTGGTGCAGGCGACTCGTGAATCCGGTGAATTCGTCCGGTAATTTCCGTGGAATTCCCGGGGGTACCTGGGGTTTTTTCATATCTTTTATGTACTCCTGATCCTCATGTAATGACCTGTAAATTTTTATAAAATTTTCAGGTATTTACAGATCAATACGTGGATGGAAGTACTTAAAGATTTTTGTATCGTGGGGAGAACTCCCCGTGTCTGGATTGTACGATATTGTCCGGCCGGCAGCCGGTGAGGTGCTGAAACTGGCGTGCCCGAAATTATTCATGCAGAAGAACCGGGGTGTGAACACTGTCGTTCTCCCCCCGCCGGGAGCTCCACGCGCTGAAGGTATAATTATACCCGGCTGGCTTTGCGTTCCCTGGGGGAACGGGAGATCTGTATTTCCGGCATTGGACCGGCGGTCCTGTCATCCATCGACTTTTCCGGGAGAATATATGCGGGGCATTTTACGGCTCTCCCCGGTCTAACGTTCCCGGCTTCTCTTTGAACCCTCCCGTTCCTCTCGTGAATCGGAGTTATCAGTTCCTCAGTCCTTCCCCCTCACCGTCCCGGTTACTGCACCAGGCTCGTGACCTGCACCAGAAGTTACTTTTATTGGATTTCACGTTGAGAATGGGATTTACGATTCAGTGATGCCCTGAGCAGATGCTCCGATCTCTTCAGATTCCCTCATTGGTTGTACCCTTCCCTTCAGGAAACGATCCCATGACCGAGACAACACCCCCAGATGCCCTGATCTGCCCCCGATGCGGCCTTGCCGGTAAACCCGGGCAGAAATTCTGCAATGCATGCGGTACCGCTCTTGAAAAACCCCCGGCGCCACCTGCAGCCACGCCGAAAAACGTCCCCCCGGCAACACCTCCGGCACCGGCTTCCCCCGGGCCTGCGGGTTCCGGCCGGACCGGGCTCATCATCGGTGCAGTTGTCATTGTTGCGCTCCTGGTGATCGGGGTATTTTTCCTGCTCCCGATGATCAGTGGTCCCGGGGTATCCGGTTCTTCCTCGGCACAATCCGGATCGGCGACAACCAAAGCAAGCGAGGTTGTCCACGGCACGATCAGCACAGGGCCGATGACAGTCGCGGCCCAGGGCACGATACCCGCACAGGGCGGGGTGATCACGGTAACTGATCCCGGTTCGGCAATCAACGGCCTTGTATTCACTGCGCCTGACGGGGCTTATCCTGCCGGGCAGCAGGTTACGATCAGTTCCGCCCCAATCACCGGCAATACCTTTGGCAGCAACTTCAACCCGGCAACCCCGATGATCTCCATCAGCGCGGGAAGTGAATATGCAGAAACACCCGTCACCGTGAAGATTCCGGTCAGCATTCCGGACGACCAGTTCGCGATGGCGTTTTACTATGACGAGGTGAACCAGAAGCTCGAGGGTATTCCCACCGCCTCGCAGGACAGCACGTCCGTCACCATTACCACCCGGCACTTCTCGGATATTGTTATTTCCATGATCTCCAAAGGCACCCTGGACGTCGTGAAGAAGGCGGATTCCGGGTTCCGTCCCGGCGTAGATGACTGGGAGTTTGGCAATGCGGGTTCAGAACTGGCCCGGAACGGGCACTGTGCCGGCCAGGCTGAGACCATGATGTGGTATTACACCGAACAACGGCAGAAAAAGAACGCGCCTCCCCTTTTTGGCCGGTATGACAATAACGGGCGGGAAAAAACCCCGGCGTTCGAGCGCGATAATACCCTCGGTTACCGGTTTGCCTCGATCCTGCATGCCAAAACGAACCAGGATAATTATTGGACTAATATCGGTTCCATGATCTCGAATGTCAGTGACATCAACACCCTGCGGGAGTTCAAGTATGCTATCCTGCTGACCGGTGAGCCCCAGTATGTTGGTATTTACCGGCCCGGGGGCGGTCATGCACTTGTCTGTTACGAGGTTTCCGATAACCACCTCTTCATTGCTGATCCGAATTACCCCGGTAAGGAACGCATGATAACGTTCAACGAGACGACCAATGCTTTCGATCCCTATTCTTCCGGTGCCAATGTCAATGATATCAACGATAACGGTGCGAAAAAGTATCCCACCATCAGCTATGTTGCCAAGTCTGCGTTCTTCTCATGGCCGAAGATAGCATCGTATTACGAGGATGTGGAATCGGGGAGGATCGGTTTTCATGAATGGTGGCCATATTCACTTGTGTTCAACAGCGTTGATAATAAGGGGGCGAAAACACAGGTCGGAAGGATCGCTCTTGCCGGCAATAATGCCGAAGTCTACAAGATTGACGTTCCCGACGATAAGGTTACGTTCTCTGCCGATTCCGGGGAGAGATTCCGGGCTGTAACCTTTGTGATTAAAGACAGCAACCAGAAGCAGGTAACCCGCTGGCCCATCACGTTAAAAGAAGGGAGTAACCTGTTCGCAATTGAAACGTATGAGGAGGGTTCATGGGTCGGCTTTGACTGGGTTGATTTCGTGTATACTCCAAAAGAACCCACTTCAGCTGCAACGCTCCAGGCATCCCGGAGCCTGACAACGGCCCGGCAGTATGCCCTGAATGATGCCGGCAGGAGCAATCCGGAGTGCAAGGACGCGGATAAGGCGTATGCTGACGCGAACTGTGCCCCGGCCGGGACTCTGGGAATGGGCTTCTGGAATACGCTGCCCTTCTGCGGTACCCCCCCGGATACGTGCATCGACACCAGCCTGAACGGCGGCGTTCTCGAAGAGTGGACGTTTTACACAAAGGAAGAAACGGATGCGTATGGGAAGAGCAAGATTGTCGCCGTCCGGGATGGCTGGCTCCTCCATTATGATAAAACCTGGGGGGTCAGTTCCAAGGAACGATACAAGGACGGGGATCAGGTCGGGTCCTGTTACCTTGCCACCTCCGGAACCGGCTCGTCCCACTTTGAATGCACCGGCGATACGGCCTAGTCCATCCTTTTTTTGTAAGGAATTTTTGGTATGCCGGTACGTCCCGGCCGGGTAATGAAGTGATGGGCGGGTTCTGCAGGCAAAGATCCAGTTATGTTCTTTGAACGGATGGCGATGGGAAAAACCCGGTCTTCCGGTGAATAGCCGGCAATTTTTATCCTGACAAAAGAATATTAAAGGCCGGCAACCTAGAGAGAATGATATGAGCGGCAAGACCTCATCCCCTGTGAAAAAACCCGGAAAACCCGCATCCTCGAAGAAGGCGAAACCCCAGTACAGCGAACCTTCCGGTGCGGCACAGGGAGTGTATGAATCTGCCCGGCTGTTTCCCGTTAAAGAACCGCAGATCGAGTCGATGCTTGCCGAGATTATCACCCGTCTTGACAGGATCGAAGAGAAGATTGACGAGAATGTCTATCCTCCTGAATCAGCGCTAACGCCGGACTGCATCCGCCAGGTGAAGAAGGCAGCAGCTGATGTCAGGAAAGGCAAACGAAAAATTTTCCATTCTGTTGACGACCTTTTTTGGGAAATTGAAGCATGAACTTCCGGGTTGTCATTCACCCGGATCTCATCAACACCTGCAGGAAGCTCCGGTCAAAGAGCCCCGTGCGCTATGAGCAGCTCAAAACGAAGATCCGTTTCCATGCAGAGAATCCGGAATCAGGTAAGCCGCTCCATCCTCCGCTCAAGGGCCAGTGGAGAGTTCACCTTGGTCACTTTGTCCTGTTCTATCGCATTGATGCCAAGGAGAAAACGCTCGTCTTCCTGAAACTGTTACCTCACGATGAGGCATACCAATAATCATTCTGTTTTTTTCTGCTGTTACGGGATCAGGGTAGGCCTGCAATGGATGTGGAGACTTACATTCTGCATTGTGGTCTGGGATAATTCCGTTATCAACACCTGTGTGTGCCAGACCGTTCCCTCCACAAGCCGAACCTCGATATGGCTCTTCCCATCTTCAGCCGGGAAAAAAGGATTTGGGATCGGATGACCGGCTGAGGGGCCGGAACCTGCCAGATGTCCTTATGCTCCCTTGGATCGCCAACCGGCCCGGTCCCCTGCTCCGGTTAGTACAAGCCCGGTAACCCGGGCCCGGCATCCTCCGCACTGTTCCGGCACAATAAAAAAAAAGAAGTTACGGGGTTTTTTTGCTGCCAAAGAGGCCGTTAAAGAAGTCAAAGATCGGTTTGAATGGAGAGGGGGGCTCCGGCTGCGGGTTCAGCGCAGAGCTCGGCACTCCGGATGCCAGGCTGGCACCATCGCCCGAAACGGCCGGTGGTTCGGGCTGGGGGTTGAGGGCGCGGCTCGCGAGATTCGAATCTCCCGGAGAAACGGACCCCCCGGCAACCGTATCCGGCGCTGCCGTTACCAGGCCTGCCGGGGACGGAGCAGCGGCTGTCGCAACGTTTGCCTTCTTGCAGAGGTACAGGATCCCGACTTTGAGATACTGGGTTTCTGAGAGCTTCTCCCGGATAAGGTAGGGCTGGTTATAGGTGAGCGGGTAGCCCGGGACAGTCCCGTTCCAGGGAAAGTGGAACGTCCCGTCGTTCTCCACGAGTGCCGTCCCCAGGACAACGCCCGTTGCGGGTAGGCAGGTCGGGGCGGCTTCCGGATAATCATAGATCACGAACGTGATCGGGGTGCCGGCGGAGATATTCCCGCTGCTGCCCATGAAGGTTGTGGCAATGGCGGTGGTCGGCCCGCAGGTGATGTTCGACGAGGGCGGTGCCCCGCCCGCGATCCACGGGTCGCCGGCCCCGCACTGGTACAGGAGACCGAATTTGAGGGAGATGGTATCCGAGATCGAGGCCTTCACGAGATACTCCTTTCCGGGGGTGAGGGAATAGCCCGGGACGCCTCCGTTCCAGGTGAATTTCCAATGATTACTATCGACAGTGGCAGTGCCGATTTGCACACCGGCAGCCGGCAGGTCCTGGGCAGTTCCCGGCGGGACATTGAAGATGGTAAACGTGATCGGGGTGCCATCAGTGAGGTTGCCGCCCGAGCCCTGGTATACGATCTGGTCGCCGGGATGGGTGCAGGTGAGCGTCCCGGAGGACATGGTCCCGCTGATCCACTGCTCGCCGGATGCGGGCGGTTTTGTGACAATGGTGACCGGCACCGGGTTGAGCGTCAGGTCGGGATGGATTTTCTGGAGGGTCACGGTCGGGCTCGCCACCGGGGCCACCCGCTGGACATCCGGTACAGCCTGGACGGCTGCCGCAGCAAGGACCGGCACGGAAAGCAGGCACAGCACGAGGAACGCGATGGCGATCCGCAGGGCATGATGGGGGGTCGTGGTCTTCATGGTACACCAGATATGATATTGAATATATTTTAATAAAAAACTCAAAGGCATAAAGGTGCCGAAATGTTCCGGGTGGGTGACCGGGATCGATTGGGGAGGTTCTGCAGGAACCGGCTGGCCGGCGGGGTTCTCGAAGCGTGGACGTTTTACCCAAAGGAAGAAACGGTTTCGTATTCCCGGATGAACAGGCGTGTTGCTGTCAGGGATGGCTGGTTACTCCGTTACGACACGAACCGGGGAGTCAGTTTCAGGGAACGATACAAAGATGGAGAACAGGTTGGATCCTGTTACCCGGCCACATCCAAGGACGGCCCGTTGCACTTTGAATGCACCGGTGAGACGAACTAATCCATCACGTTTTTGTCAGGAAAATCCCGGTATGCCGGTACGTTCCGGCCGGGAAGCGGAGGGGCAGGGGGGATGATGCGGGTAGTGTGGACGGGTTTTGGCCTCATCCCTGGATATTCTGTTTCTCAATATGCCCGGCCACCTGTTCATCGGTAAGAACCGGATCAAATACGGTTCCATTGATGGTGCCGGCCCTGTAGCACCCCGTGATTCCCTCCACCAGGGTGAAGAAATCCGCATTCTCCTCTACCAGGCGGTTGAATTGTTTCTCGTCCAGGGGTTTTTCCCGGGCAGGCATGACGATCCTGCTTTTCTCCGGCTTTTTCAGGTCAAGGCAGATAACCCCGATACCTTTCTCTTCCTGCAGCCGGAGCAGATTTGTTAGTAGTTCCGGATCATCATCCATCGTTCCCACGACAAGGTATCCCTCATGTGCCCATGAGGAATCATTACAGGCCTGATCATAGGGTGTAAGATCATATGCGTGCAGTGCCAGCTTGAGTTCAAAGGCGAAGAACTTCACCGGAAGATCGGCCGGCCTGGACGGCTCGCTGTTCAGAACGGAACCCGGTGTAAACCTGACTCCGACGATATCCGGGTGCAACCAACGGTTGGTACCTTTCTTCTCCTGCACCCACGACCTCCGGGCAGACTGGTCGATGGTCTTTGCATATGCCTGGAAATGTTCATGGTCGTGGATGAAACGGACGAGAAGCGGGTGCAGGTCTTTTTCCTGGTGGGGACTTGCCAACGGAGGAAACGCACCCGCATTTTCTTTTTCTTTCAGGTAATACCGGAGTTTTCTCCGGTCCACTTCGTAAAAAACCGATTTCGGATTGAAATGAACATCATGCACGATCTGTTTCATGATCGATTGCGCAGGTTTTCCCCCCGGAAGAGAGACCTGGTTATCCAGGCCCATGGCTTGTGCCCTCTCCCAGATCTGTTGCGGTGTCAGCGGCTCCCGGACAGAGTCTGCAGCAAGCACAGTCCTGCATAGCTCAAGTAATTTCATCCTGTTTCTCTTGGGTGTGAATGAAAAAGGAGTTATGCTGAGATGGAGGGCTCTTGTTGGCGGAACCGGCGAACACTGTTCCCGTAAATTTTATACATTACTAATGTAAATAATCATTCTAAAGTATACATTGGTAATATAAATGATATCCCCTATCCAGATCGAAGAACTGGTGCTCTCCCAGAAAGAACAGTTCCTCTCCCGGGACCCGGGCATCCCGCGGGAGATCGCACTTGAGAGGGTGACAAAGACCAGTGCCATCGTTGTGATCACCGGCATCCGGCGCTCGGGCAAATCCACTCTCATGCGCCAGATTGCAGGGGCCTTCAGCGATTTTCTGTATATCAACTTTGATGACGACCGGTTCATGGACTTCGGGCTTGCGGACTTCCCGGCCCTGATGCTTGTCTTTGAGAAGATTTCACCAGGGGTAAAAACGCTCTTTGTTGACGAGATCCAGAACATTGAAGGATGGGAGCGCTTCATCCGCCGGATCCATGATGAGGGCTACAAGGTTTTCCTGACCGGTTCCAACGCAAACCTCCTCTCGTCCGAGCTCGGTACACGGCTTACCGGACGGTACACAACCATCACGCTCTATCCGTTCTCGTTCCGTGAAGTCCTCAGGTTCCGGTCAGTCGACTTCACCCGGATCACGGCGAAGAAGAAAGCCGCGATCCTTGCAGAATTTGACCGCTACCTGACGTGCGGGGGCTTTGCGGACTTTTTGAAATTTGAGGATCCGGATTACCTCAAGCGGATCTATGACGATATCCTGTTCCGGGATATCATCAGCCGGGCTGGCATCCGTGAGGTGAGGGGCTTCCGGCAGCTGGCCCATTACCTGATCACCAACACGGCAAACCCGGCAACGTACAATGCCCTCAAAAACACCCTCGGGTTCAAAAGCGTCATGTCGGTGCGGGACTATGTCGGCTTCCTTCTTGAGGCCTATCTCCTCTTCGAGATCTTCCGGTACGATCCTTCGCTGAAGAAACAGTACGTGAGCGAGAAGAAACTCTACTGCATCGACACCGGCCTGCGCAACGCGGTTGCTTTCCGGTTCTCGGATGACAAGGGCCGGCTTTTAGAAAACCTCGTGCTGATCGAGCTGCTGCGAAGGGGAAGAACGGTGTTTTTTTACAAAAAGAGTGGCGAATGCGATTTTGTGACCGAAGAAAGGGGAAGGATCACTGCGGCATACCAGGTCTGCTATGATCTTACGCGGGAGAACCGGGAGCGGGAACTGAACGGGATTATGAGTGCCATGAAGACGCACGGGCTCTCCTCCGGCAGTATTCTGACGTACAACCAGGAGGAGCGTATTGAGACGGAGGGGATGTCTGTCAGGGTGGTGCCGGCATGGAAGTGGCTCATCAGCGATACGGATGCGTGACCGGGCAGGTGCCTGCCGATAGTAGTGATCATGTCGGGATTATGATAGTTTTTCTGAAGGTATTACCATCTGCGGCAGTTGTCAGGTATTCCTTGACTATTGCTCCTTTTGCGAGCTCCTTCTCTGTCGCATGCAACCCGGTTATGAAAGAGTCCGTAAGAAAAGGTTCCGCCCCGACGAACTTTTACAAGATGCAACCATTCGGAAATTTCGACTGCTTCTGGTGCCAGAACGGGAAGCCGGATGAATGCCGCGTTCCTTTTGTAGTGTTATGAGGCCCTGCTCTTCATGCACATTCATTACTCCGCGTGCACTAGTGAGAACAGAATGAGGCCGATCCTATGCTGCGAGACTGGCCCGGGTTCTTTTTTCCTTACTCCCCTTCCCGGGCTTCTTCTTTGGATGCATCGCCACGGGTTTCTCTGCGACCAGATGGGCAAAAACCCTGTCTGCTTCCGCATATTCCTCAAGAGTAACTGGTTCGGACCTGACAACCCTGTAATCGGCCGGATGTGACTGCCAGCGGGAATAATCCCGGTTCTTTTTATAATCGTGTATCCCGCTCCGTCCTCCTTTTTCATGGCGTGGTGTTTTTTCATCGTGGGGCGGCAGCACAACTTCATACAGGTTCATGAGTAATTTCTCACCCATCTTCGTTGTCGTGTAGTAATTCTTGTTCGTGTCACCGGCATCAACGAGCTGCTTTACCTTTCGGTCAACAAGGCCGCTTGCTACGAGGGATTTGAGAATATCAGTCAGGGTTTTCGGGTTTGCCTTGAACTCCTTTTTGAGCTGATTGAAGTATTTATCCCCGTCAACTGTGAGAGCGATATAGACTGCCCACTTGGGGGGTGTATCAAGTTCCATGATCGCTTCGCGGATCTCAACAGGAACCTGGTCCAGGTACTGCTGCATCGCATGTTCGTCCATAGTTACGACTTCTTAACTAGTTACCATTTAGTAACTATTAATCTTTTTCATCGTCACTTTCACACCCCCCATGCTCCTGTATTGATGCTTTTATACTATAGAACCAAGAAATATACAACTACAAATCCGGTGCACCATGAAGACAGAAAAACAGGTCAATTCACTTCTCTACGCTATTGAGAAGTTCCCTGATATTGGAAGGGTCAAATTGATGAAGTTCGTGTTTTTTGTCGATCTTGTCATGCACTACCGGCGGAATGAAACATTACTTGAAGATGAATACATCCGTATGCCGTTCGGTCCGGTCCCGGCGATTGCTTTCACCCTGACAGCTCAGACCAATGAATTTTTTGCCGTCTCAAAAACAATGATCGGGTACGAAAAAATCCAGTATGTTTTCAAACCATTGCAATCTGCAGATATGAGCCTGTTCACGCAGGAAGAGACCGGCGTTTTAGATGGCGTTCTTGACATTCTCCGGAAAAATACTGCTGTCGCTGTTAGTACCCTGACACACCGGTTCGATCTGTGGAAACGTGTTGCAAACGGGTACAGGATCCCCCTGGATCTCTTCAAGCTAAAAGAAAACGAACTGACAGGACATGATCGGGAGATCCTGGTAATGAACGATAACGTGTGTGATCCCGGCCTGGAACCAGTACCCTGTGGTGTCCGGGAAATGCCGGTTACGGCACTCATGAGTGAACGATCCCTTGCAAAGGACTGGCTCAAGCCCGAGGAGGACAAAGCTTGGGATTACCTGTAAAGGGGTGATGTTGTTGTTGTCCCCTTTCCCTTCTCAAACCTGTCCGATACAAAACGGCGGCCGGCAGTAGTTTTATCCTCGCCGATGAGGGATGATGTCATCCTCTGCCAGGTTACGAGCCGGAACAACAGCGATTCTTTTGCAGTTCCGGTTTCTCCAGACGATTTCGTCACAGGATCCATCCGTGATCCGAGCCTTGTCCGCCCGAATAAACTGTTTACTTTTGATACCAGCCTGGTCCTGTATACCCTGGGCCATCTCCACCCGGAGAAAATTGAAGCGATTACAGCAATGGCTGTCAGGGCATTGCAATGACTCTTCGCCCCCGGAAAAGCAGGACATTCCCGGTGTTCAATGTAAGCACCGGGCGCTGGGTAAAATATGATTGGGAAGCCGGCCGAATCGTAGGCTGCAAAAAGAGCGAGGGGCCCTACGCGAACGTTCCTCAATATCACCGGCGTACCCGCAGCTGATCAGCGCGAGCTGTTATCAGATGCCGGAATTGTATTGCCGTCTGAGTTCTGATAGCGACCACTGGTTCTCCCGCGATTCTATCTCGTAAAAACTTCGTTCGTCCCGGTTTTCAATATTCATGAGAAAGACATAATGCGACCAGCTGAGGACGAACCCCAATCTGAATTCGGCAGAGTCTGTCTGCCCAATTGGTGCTTCACCAGGAGATGACGTTAAAAATCCGGCAGGTCCGGATACCGGCAGCATGGATTTCGCATATCGTTTCTGCGGAATTCATGGATTTCTTTCGGATCCCGGTTTTTTCCTGTTAATATTGATTTTTCCGGCATTCTTTCGCGTTCTTATGCTTTCCTGACTGGCCCCGGCAGTTACGCATCTGAAGATCTTCATCCGGGGCATCGATTTGCCGGAGCATCCGGTCAAAGTCGCTCTCGAAACACCGATCCTGCACCGCCCGGTACTGCTCGAATTCGCTTTCGGCAAAGGTTTTTGCGGCATCTGAAGTTACCTTGCCCCCGCCATCCAGTATTTTCCGGTCATCGAAAGAGAGAAACTGGTCGAGGCGGCGTGCCCAGTCCTCCATGGTCATCGGGATCCGCCGTTTCGCCCGTTCTTCAGCAAGGTCGAGCCAGGCATTGACAATCCGGCCGAGTGAGTCCAGTTCATCGGAGGTCAGGTAATTCTTGGCAACTGTGACATCGGTCTTTACGATCTTCCCGTCCGGGCTCCGCTCCCATGTGGTGAGGCCCATATGGTCTTTTCTGCTGTCGGCCCGCTCCATGATGAGTTCAGCAGCAGTGTGGCCGTGGATGGCAAAGTGTAGTTTATTCTGTACCTTAGCAAAGAACTCCTGCGTTGTCGGGGCATCACGGTTGTAATCAATGCTGGTGGCATAGATATCGGTGATCTTCTGGTAGAACCGGCGTTCACTCAGCCGGATCTCCCGGATCTCTGCAAGCAGCCGCTCGAAATAATCCTCGCCAAGGAACGTGCCGTTCTCCATCCGGGCCCGGTCCAGGACATAGCCCTTTATGGCGAACTCCCGTAACACCTGCGTTGCCCATTGCCGGAACTGGGTTGCACGTTTTGAGTTGACCCGGTACCCGACCGAGATGATGGCATCGAGACTGTAATAATCAAGGTTACGGGCAACATCCCGGCTACCTTCAACCTGAACTGTTCGGAATTTCCGAATGGTTGCTTCGCGGGCAAGTTCCCCGGTGTCGTATATGTTTTTTAAATGCTCATTGACAGTCGGGGCGCTCACGTCGAAGAGGGTGGCTATCATCTTCTGGCTCAGCCAGATGGTTTCTTCCTCGTACCTTACCTCGATGCTCCCTTCACCGGAAGCAGCAGTGAAGATCAGGAACTCAGTGGTGCTGTTCCGGATCAGCTTCCTTTCCTTACCTCTCATGCGTTTCCTCCCGCTGCCCCGCGGGATCCAGAAGCCCCGGCCCGGCCGGTACCCGTATGCAGTTCCATGCCCTTCTCATGACGAGTACAATTCCTGAAATGGTCAGAGTGGCGCTGCACAAGGTCATGCTTCATAATCGATTCCGTGTACTCTTTATCCGGGCTGATGACCTTATAAGGTACCCGTAGTGCGGCGTGAAACTAATCCGGTTATTGCGAACGGCAGTGACTAACCGCCCGGGTCTCTTACCTTCAGTTACGGAATTGTCGGGCTGGTGGAGTTCCTGTATTGAAATGAATTGTGCTGGGCAGTTTTTTCCTGATTCTGCCCAGGAAAGTATCGGAAAAAAAAAGGTCTATTCCCCGGCACCGCTGCACTACGGGCCGGGTCCTGCTGGCTTTTTTTACAACGCTCATCGAACGAAACGAAGGAGAATGAATGCTGTTTTGGGATCAGGGATGCCTGCGATGGATGTGTGTTGTTGTGGGCCTGGCACATCCCATCATCTCCCGGTACCGGCCATCACAGTCGGCACCGTGACAGCGGGGTTTTCGTACCTGTGGTGGTGCCTTTTTGATGGAGTGCTTTTCCGGGATCGGGGACCGTAATGATGAGCTGCAGTAGTTCATTTCGTGTCCCGTCATCTCCCGGCCTTGTTTTTGCCGCACAGGTCCGGCTGGTGAAGAACGCGTCTGTTGCTCTCCGGAAGGGTACCGGAAAGACCTGCGCTTCTGCTGATGACCTGTCACGGAAAAATCTGGCGTGATTCGCCGGCTTCTCATTCCCCTATACCCTTTATATCATCGCATAGTCCGGGAGCTTCCCAAAACCGGCTGAGTGCCTCATCAATTGTTTTCCCATGACTCCGGCATCCTTTGAACCGGGGACAGGAGAGAATAACCATGCCGTCCTCATCTTTTCCGATAATGATGGTAACCAGGACCGGTTTTCCCTCTGGATCAGGAACCATCTCTCTGTCCCACCCGTTTCCGCTGCCCTGCTGATGCATGTTTCCTGGTCCTTCTTGATCTTTTTCTCCCACCTTCTCTGCCGATGCCGGAGCAGGCGTTCCCGTTGTGGAGTGCCATGAATACATTCCTGGTGACTGCAGAGATCTCAGAAGCCGGAGCGGTCCCGGGGAATGCGAACTTCATGACCTGGAACCCCGGAACCCGGCACCAGACTTTCTCCCACGCGATCGAAAGGGCATAATCGAACGCCGGTACAGCATCCTCAACCGGTACCCATAGGTAGGGATACGGAACGTCCTGCTCCCGCTGCAATGATCTGGCAATACAGGATTCCAGCGGAATCGCAAGCCAGAGTATTGAAACTCTCATGCCGGAGGAACGCAGGTTGTCGCGTACTTCCTCCACGTGCGGCCCGCAACCGGAGAACTCCAGGATTACCGATTCCTGGCTCCTGCAGGCTTTGAGGAACTGGTCCCACGCCAGCTCCTCTCCGGCTGTGGTGCCGTCACCATACCGGATCCGGCACGCGTCGATTGATTCTGACAGGAATCCGGTATCCCGGGCAAGTCTTCCTGCAAGCGTGGTTTTCCCGGATCCCATTGTACCGATGATCAGGATTTTCCCGGGAGCCAGGGCCAGCCGGAATCGGCTGGTATGTTCTCTCTCATTCCGTTCAGTTTCACGGCTTTGCGTTGTGTCATTTTCTGTCATGTTCATCACCCCTACCTCCGGTCTGGCAGTTTCTCAACCGGTACTTTCTCGCCCGGCACTTTCCGGCCCGGCAGTTTCTCACCCGGTACTTTCTCATCCGGCATCTCATCCCGGCCCAACCGCACCTCCCCGCCCGCCTCCGCGTACGCTTTCCCGCAGTGTGGACAGATGAGCTGGTTCTCTTTCGTTGCCGGATCCACCGCGTTTTTCGCTCGCGGCCAGTACAGGTCCGGCAGGTAGTCCATCAGGTTCTCGTGCTCAAGCCCGGTCACGACCACTTCGGTCCGGAACAGTTCGCGGATATATCCGACAGCGGACTCCTCTGAAGTGAGCTGGCAGATATTGCTCTCGTTTGCGCACACGCTCCAGTGCCAGAGATAGTAATAGACGCAGGTGCTCGGGGCCTTGTGCGCCAAGAGGTCGGTGCCGCGATGGAGCCGGCTGTTATCGGCAAGCGAGTTCCGCGGCGAGCGGTAGAGGGGGATGTCGGTCGCGGGGTTCAGTGCCAGGGTCCGCCATTCGGCGTGGCGGGCGTCGGGGTTTTGCTCGGGTTGCATAGGGAGTCATCTCGGGGGCCACATCCACAATAATTGTATGATTTATAATAACTTAAATTTTACTACGTATTTACTACGTATATTCATCATACTTTTTTCCTAACGTTGACGTGATGTACGATTTGGTAAGTTTTGTCGGACGGGGGGGAGTCCGGAGACGCGTGATAAAAGGTCTCATCAAACCTAATTCACCGACCGATCTTGCCAAACAATTGGATATCGAACGCTCAACTGTCAGCAGGGTTATCCTGGAACTGGCAGAGAAGGGGCTCGTGGAATGCCTGACTCCGGACTCCCGCATGGGGAGGTATTACCGGACAACAGAGATTGGCCGGAAGGTTATCGATGTGATTGAGGGGAAGGGAGAATAATCCCAAGTGCTTTCCACTCATGACAATCTCTTATGTTTATCCAAACACTGCAGATATCCCACAACGGGGCGGGCTTGATATCCGTAGCAGGCTGGCAAAAGCAGCCGGCTGTTCTTTTATTGAAATTCCCGCGGATCTGATCAAGAAAGAATCCGAAGTAGAACTGACAGGTCAGGAGTTCTGCACGTTTCTGACACCGCAGAGTATCAGCAGACTGTATACCCCGACACAGGATTTTTCCGGTGCAGTTCCCTACATTCTTCACACCGATCCTGCACTCAACAAACAGGCCAGGCTCCGGTGGAATGATCCCATGTGGACGGATAGATTTGTCACAATGATCCTTGACATATCGGAAAGATTCGGAATTCCCCCGGCAAAAATTGAAATTCATCCGGGAGATCGCAGGAATTCCTTTGCCGATATTGCCCATGGTGTGAAGATGATCCAGGCTGGATACCAGGATGCGTACGGTTTCATGCCGGAAATCCTCCTGGAAAACCGGACCGGGCAGTTCATATCCCAAGGGTCACAGATTGAAGCTCTCTGGAATTATGTGATGCAGAATAATCCGGAATTAACTGATTCTTTTGGGATTGTTCTTGATATCCAGCAGTTATTCACGGTCACAAAAGAGCGATTCCTGCCATCACTGGAAAAAATACCTGATGGGTGTCAGAAGGGATTTCACATACACCGGTTACATCGCCCGCCGCAGACCGGTGACGGGATTCCCTGGCCGGAAGCTTTCGCAAGGATTTCGGCGATCAAACATGATATGATCATCAACCCGGAAATTCACCATAATAATCAGGTGGTTAATGTGATTGGGTTTTGTGAGGCCAACCTGAAAAGCGGTGTGAGTGTTTCTCACACACAATAATTTGAACACATTTTTAAAAACCCATGCAAATTACTTTTTTGCTGGCATTCAATTCCTTCAGTTTTTTTCACACGCGCACTCTCGATCCCTGTGGTAAATCCAACAATATCCCGCCCCAAAATCAGCCCGGATTTCCCGGAACACTGCCACGCAACCCGCACTCAACAGAAAGTTGATAACGTACTTTTTATTGATAATACAATAATACAAAAATTTCCGGGTCCCGATTTCCGGATTTATTAACGGAGCTATCGGTGCAAACGGGTTACGAAAACCCCTGCACATGCACCGGTGTTACACGGGACCCGGCTGCAGGGACACGCCAGCGTGCATGTCACCTGCTCCGTACCAGACGCAGAATACCGGCAAGAACCCTGAGTGGATGCAGGGGACCGGCCGGTTCCTCCACCGCGAGTGCCCGGGTTGTGCCGGGACGATGAGGCTGGCGGGCCGGGGTTTCCCTTTATGGGGGACTCCTGGTACCCGGAGTTGAGAGCGGATGCTCTCTCCGGCTGAATCGCGGGACGGGGGAGGAAGAGGAACAAAAAAACCCTAGGTTCGCATGAGCCTGGGGGAGAAGAACCGAGGTGGTACTATGAAGGAAAATCTTCCTGATACAATGGATAATCCAGTGAGTTCCAACGACGTTACAGCCACAACAAACCGCCAGCTTGTAGAGCGGAAGACTGCTCTCCGGGGAGCAAGTATCTGCCGGCCGGAGGAATCCAAACGTTCGCGCCGGCGCCGTACGCACCTGGTCATTTACGACAAAGATCCCGAAGTGCCCTATGAAAAATTCGAGGCTGCACACCGGGATCTTATCTGCTCATTGATGGAGCGGCAGGACCGGATGAACGAGGAGATCTTTGCGAAAATTGTTGATCTCGAATACCGTGTGAATGAACTGGAGCTGGAGCTCGGGCAGGGTCTATGAACACAAGTGCCGGAAGTGACACCATAGAAGGGATCGTCCGCATCGACATTTTCCTCAACGCGGGGAACATATTCCCCCTGCCGGAACGGGTGCAGAAAAGGATCGACTGCTCCGCCCGTTTAATAATCCAGTCTGTTGATC
>JAAZNH010000282.1 GCA_012798365.1 Methanomicrobiales archaeon
ATCCTGGCCATCGGGCTGTATGCCCGGTCGAAGTACAGGGATATCGCGTTTGTGCAGAGCGTTTCCGGCATGCTGATCATTTCCTCAGTCCCGGCTATCATCTTCGGGTTCCTCTTCGGGGAGTTTTTCGGGAACTTTGCCGAGATGATGGGCTGGCTGCACCCGGTCCATGTCCTTGGCATCACGTGGAACCGGGCCGAGGCGATTATCCCGATGCTCATCCTCGCGATCACCGTTGGCGTGGTCCATGTTTTTTTAGGGCTCTCGCTGGGCATCCGGAACGCGATTATCATGAAAAACCGGCACCACCTCGCGGAGCGGGCAGGGATGATCCTGGCAATAACGGCGATCATCCTTGCAGTGGTGGCAGCATCAGGAACCGGGCCGCAGGAACTGATCTATGCTGCAGCCGCCCTGATGATCATCGGCCTTCCGCTGATCCTGTACGGGGCGGGGCCGTTTGGCGCCATCGAGGTAATGAGCACGGTGGGCAACATCCTCTCCTACGCCCGCCTCATGGCGATTGGCATGGCATCCGTGATCCTCGCGATCGTGGCCAACGAGCTTGCGGGAGCCTTCGGGATCGCCATCATCGGGATCTTCGTGGCCGTCTCCCTCCATGCACTGAATGTTGTCCTTGCCATGTTCAGCCCCTCCATCCACGCCATCCGTCTCCACCTCGTGGAGTTCTTCTCCAAATTCTACGAGGGCGGGGGGATCGAGTACCGGCCGTTCTCCCGCGGAGGGCCCCGCACAGAACAAGAGGCCGGGCACCAGAAAACCCCGTAACATGCCCGGTTTGCCAATCCGACAGGTCATCAGACATGGAGGAAGAGAAGAAACCGTAAGGTTTCTTCGAATTATCTCACAGGGTATTGTAAGAAAAGAAATTTGTTTTTTCGAGAAAAAAACCGGAAGTCAATTTTTTTTTAGAAACCCGGATCCTGATTGATCCGGATCAGAATTTCAAATCCGATAGGTCATCAGATCTGGAGGAAGAGAAGAATCCTTAAGGGTTCTTCGAGTCGCGATCGCCATTGCGAACGAAAGAAAAAAACCGATCCCGGCTTTCCGGCAAAAAGTCTGCCCTGCCCGACCCCCCTCGGCTTCCGATGGAGGGAAAAACGGCAAAATCCCGGCGTGCTTTCCACAGGAAATTATGCGATTTTCAGCATGTACGAAAAGGGGGGTCGGGCAGGGGCAATTCGTAATTTTTCCGGCCCAGCGATCAAGCCGGCAGGCAATCCGGCCGGAAAACCGGGTCGCTCCTCTCCCTGATGTGCCCGTAAATCTCACCGGTCCCGGCACATCTTCACGCCCCGGGAAAAAATGCATGTACCTGCCCGACCCCCCCATTGACCCGACCCGGTACCGTCCGATCCGGCACGACGCCCGGCCCGAGCAGGCAATGATGCTGCCGGATCCCGGGCGAATCATCCCGTCCCCGCGATGAAGAGACGCGTGCAGCCCGGAAAGGGAGGGTGAACAACAAATAGGAAACCCGCCTGCATCTGGTGCCGGCAGGCACTCAAAAAAAAGTTATTTTTTCTGGAAGCAGTCCCGGCAGGTCCATTTTGCTTTGAGGAGCCCCATCTTCCGCACGCAGCTGGCGCAGCCCTGGATCCCGCATTCCTCGCAGGTCTCGAGCTCATTGGCAGGGACCATCTTGCCGCACCGGGGGCATTCCACCATCTCGTCAGGGGACGCGGTGCCGGGAGTATCGTCAAGGGTCCCGTACAGGGCCTCGTTTGCAAGCGAGGATGCCGGTACCGTATCTGCATGCCCGTTGTCCGCACCCGGCCGATCTTCCAACGCAAAAACCGCAGCGCTGGTCTCGCATGCCACCCGCCAGAAAAGATTGGCAATGATGAATATACCAATCCAGAAGAGCGGGATTTCAGAGAGGAGATCTCCGGAGGCCTTACTGGCAGAATCAGCTGATGAATCGGATGACGGAGTTGTGGACTTCTGGGACTTTGCCGAATCCGCCATGATACCGGCAAAGACGATGAGGATGATGGCGATGACGCCGAGCCAGTAGACCAGTTTCATGGAGGTTTTTGCAAACTGCTTTTTGAACGGGCGCGGCTTTTCGGCAACCAGCGGCCGACGGGCAACAGGGGGCTTTACCGGGACACGGGCCCGGGCCGGCTCTGCATACGGCCGGGACGCAGGAGCCGGAGGGGCCGGGGGCTGGGCTGGCGGGTAATACTCCTGCTGCGGGGGAGGGGCGGAGTACTGCGGGGCCGGCTGGACCGGCTGCTGGTACACGGGTTGCTGCACCGGAAGCGGTGGCGGGGGCGGAGGAGTCTCCGCTACGACCCGCGGGGTGGTCCGGACAAACACCTTCCTGGGCTGCTCATCCATCGGAAACGGGGTGCCGCACTTGTTGCAGAACTGCGACTGGTCGTCAATCGCCTGGCGGCCGCAATTGGGACAGGTTTTGGGCATATGCTATCGCTCAGGATAACTGGATGCGTAAAAGTCCAATAAGTTGTTGATCCATCGTGTGAACGAAGCGTTCAGCACAAAAAACAAAAAAATGAGGAGGGCGCGATTCAGAGTGAGAGGCGCACTTCTTTTGCAGCATCGCACATGTTCTTGAGTTTCCAGTATGCTGCCTCGCGGCTCCGCATCCGCATGCCGCAGTCCGGGTCAATGAGAAGGATCTTGGGGTCGAAGTGGTCAACGCCGCGCTGGATCCGCTGTTTGATCTCGGCAACGGTCTCGACCTCCTCAGAGCTTGAGTCAACACAGCCAAACCCGAGCATCTTCCCGGTGAGGTCGCGCCTTGAGAGGATGTCGAGATTGTCGAGGTTCTTCGAGAACTCAAAGTCCAGCACGTTGACGTTGAACTTGAGCACCTCATCGAGCACGTTCCCGAGGTTCCCGCAGACATGCATGCAGATCGGGATATGGACAGCAGAACCGATCATCTCCACCGCCTGTTTTGCCGTGGCAAGATCGGCGATGCCGGTTGAGAGGATGGGCTCATCGATCTGGAGCAGGGCAACGCCGGCAGCCTCAAGGCTCTTTGCCTCGACAATGAGCGCGGCGGCAAGGTCGAGGGCCACCTCCTCCTTATTGCGGTACATCGGGGTGCTGAGGTGCAGGCCGTGGGCAAGGGTTGTCGGGCCGGTGATGATCCCCTTGACCTTGGGGAATTTCGAGAGCGCGTATTTCGTGTCGGCAACCGTGATCGGGCCGGCGGCCGGCTGGATCTTGCCGATGACCTGCTGGTCGCGGACCCCCGGCAATTTGGACGTGAACGCGCCGATCATATCGCCGCGGACCTGGCCATCGGAGATGAGATCGATGCCTGCCCCTACCTGGTCGGCAACCGCGGTCTCGACTGCCCCAGCCAGCGGGTCGAAGAGGCTTTTGAGACCTCCCGCTTTCACGACCGGGTAACTGCCGACAACGGTTGTCGCGAGGACTTTATTGATGAAATATGACTTGGACATAAAAAACCCTGGCCCCTGATGGTACAGATCCTTGTTTTTAAGGCAAAAATAGTTCGTGGTCAGGGGACCAGCCGGTGCAGGTCCCGCGGGAAGAGGACGGCTTCCCGGACATTGGAGAGGCCGAGCATGGTCATGACAAGCCGGTCAGCACCAAGGCCCCAGCCGGCGTGCGGCGGCATGCCGTACCGGAAGGGCTTGAGGTAGAACTCGAATGATTCGGGATTCAGGCCTTTCTTTGCAATCTGTCTGACCAGCACATCGTACCGGTGCTCCCGCTGGGCCCCGCTTGAGAGCTCCATCCTCGGGTGCATCATGTCAAACGCCTTGCAGATGGAGGGATCGTTCTCGTACTGCATGGCATAGTAGGGCCGGATCTCGGAGGGCCAGTCAACAATGAAATAGTGGCCGCCCATCTCGGCACCGATCGCCCGCTCCGCGGCTGGGCTCACATCGTCGCCGTACTTGATCGGGTCCTCAATCTTCTTTGCGGCAATCTCGATTGCCTCCGCGTACGGGAGCCGGGGGAAGGCGGCCTTCGGGACAGAAAAGTCCTCGACACCAATGTTCGCTATCTGGACACTGCAGGTCTTGTCCACGTACTCGTAGGTCTTTTTGATGAGATCCTCTAAGATGCGCATGACCTCAAGGTGGTCGGCAAACGACATCTCGATATCAATCGAGGTTGCCTCGTTGAGGTGCTTTGTGGTCGCGTGCTCCTCGGCGCGGAAGATCGGGCCGATCTCGTATACTTTCTCGCAGCCGGCGGCCATCATCATCTGCTTGTACAGCTGCGGGCTCTGGTTGAGGAAGGCTTCCTTGTCAAAGTAGGCGATCGGGAACAGTTCGGTCCCGCCTTCGGTTGCCGCTGCCACGATCTTGGGGGTGGTGATTGCAGTGAAACCGTTGTTGTGGAGGTATTCGTTGATCGCGTACACTGCCGCGCTGCGGATCTCGAAGACCGCGGCAACGCGGGGCCGCCGCACATCGAGGAACCGGGCATCGAGCCGGGTATCGAGTTCTGCGGAGACTTTCTCGGAAACATCGAGGGGGAGGGGTGTCTCGGCAAGGCTGATGATCTCGATCGATTCAGGAACGATCTCGCGGCCGCCGGGCGCCTTATCCATGGCCTTGACCGCGCCGGTGACCCGGACAACGGATTCGCGGGATACTGCCTTGACCGCGGCAAGGACCTGTTCGGAGACTTTCTTTTTCGGGATGGTCACCTGGATGATGCCGGACCGGTCGCGGATGAGCATGAAGGCAAGGCCACCGAGGTCACGGACCTCGTGGACCCAGCCGGCGATCTCTGCTGAACCGGACTCCGGAGTGACTTGTGCTATGGGGATGCGCATAAAATCCTATAACAATGGGTGGCGGGAGGTAATGAGATTATGGTGAACGGACGGGATCCGGCTAATCCCACTTACTCCAGTCCCAGTGATATTTCTGGCCGGCCCGTTGAATCCAGGAGAGGATGCAGGAAAACCCGATGATAATTACTGCAATAAGAATTATTCCCTGGGTATCATGGGAGACGGGGAGATGAAAATACGCCAGCAAAAAAAAGCGATCCGAGAACGCTGACCACCAGGGCCAGGCCCTTTCCCAAATTCATCGCCAGGATAACCGTATTATGATAATGATCCGGCCGTGGTGGTATCAGGTTCCCTGTCATTATCGTGAAGTTAGCGTTTTGGATTTATTAACGTGCGGCAATCGTGGAAAGCACAAAACCCCTCCGAAAAACCCTCCATATTTATATTTTGCCGCCTCAATGGTTAGATCAGAATACTATGACAGATACCCTTGAGAAGAACGAAGCACCGGCAAAGACCGGCATGAGCACGGGCATGAAGGTGATCATCGGGATCATCTGCCTGATCATCGTTGTCGGGCTCCTTGCAGCCCTGACCCTCACTGTTGCGGTTCTCGATTCTCCTGCCGGGACCTCGTTTCCCTACAGCACCACCTACCGCGTCAGCCTGCCGGACGGCCAGCCCGTTACTGTCGGGACAACCAAGATCATTGTCATGACCTACGAGAACGAGGCCATCATGGAAGTTGACGGCCAGAAAGAGAAGCTCGTTGTCGGCCAGGTCCGGGAGATCAGCCCGCGGTATGCCCGGGTCCATGCGCTGGGCATCCCCCTGCTGGACACGGATTTCAAGATCACCCTGAAGTATCTCGGCACCTCCGGCAAGAACGCCCTCTTTGACATGAACGTCCAGACCTCAAAGCAGGTCCCCGAGATGGTCATCAGCAAGCTGATCCCGCCGGGCATGGGCGCAGTGCCAGCCTGAAAATAAAAAAAAAATCTTTTTCCTTTTTACTCGATTGCATACACGGGCGGGTAGAGGACATCTTCCCGTGAATCCAGCGTGATGGTTGCCACCGTCTTGTTGATATTCTCAAGCGGGTTTGCAAGGATCTTCGCTGTTGAGAGCGTGTAGAGCGTGTCGCCGATGTAGAGCGAGCGCTTCACCTCGTTCTTCGAGGTGCCGTAGTAGTAATACTTCTCACCCTGCGTGCCATGTTCAACCGTGCCCCTGAGGACGAACCCGGTGTCAGGATTAACGCCGAAGACGTATGCACCGTACCAGACCCGGGGCTGGTCACCGCTCAGCTTTTTGTCCTGCGGCACGTTCTGCTGGACAACCCGGGCCGGGATGACGAGCAGGTTCTTCTCTTTGCTGAAGAGGAACGCCTTGTGATCCGAGAGCGCGGCAGAGTCTGAGCCGGCATCGCCGATCTCCACTTTGCCCACCTGGGTCGGGTGCTCCACATCGCTCACATCAAAGAGCGCCAGCTTGATCCCCTGCGCCGAGACGCCGCCCCACTCATTGGTCGAGGTTTCCTTGCCAAGACCGATGATGTGCGTGCTGTCGTACGGGTGCAGGTAATCGGAGTAGCCCGGTATCTTGAGCTTGCCAAGAACCTTCGGTGCCGAGGGGTTCGAGAGATCGATGACAAAGAACGGGTCCATCCGCTTGAAGGTGACCATGTAGAGCCGGTCACCTATGAACCGTGTCGAGTAGATCTTCTCCTGCTCGGCAATGTGGGTCAGAGAACCGATCGTCTTCATGGAGGGATCGAGGACAAACACGTTGTTGTACTCGTACGATCCCTGGGTCGTGTATACATTCGAAGTGGTTGCAACCCGGAGATTGTTGTTGTACTCGTCCATGCTGAACTGGCTGTCGAGATAACCGGGGACTTCGCCCCGGGCAATATAGGTGATCGCGCCGTTGTCGATGGCAATCTTGTGGATGACCGTAGTGCTCTGGTCAATCTCCTTTCGTGCGATCTTCTCCTCTTCCTGGGCCTTCATGTCGGCAAGGACCCGCTGTTTCTCTGCCTCGCTCATCCTGTTGAAGTCCTCCCAGAGTACCTTGGTGGTGGGGGCAGCGGATGACGGGGTGCTGCCGCCGGATACCACATCCTCTTCAAGGATGACCGGGCCGCCCCGGACGGGCCGGTAGACGTTGTGGTACTTCTGGTAGCTGATGAACATCGCGCCCGTTGAGACGTACATGATGTTGCCGCTTCCCACGAGGTAGGTCTTTGCATCTTTCTCAGAACCGGTAGGCATGTCAAAGGACGAGACCGTGGTGAACGCATACGAGCGCTCCGGGTTGTCGAAGTAGTAGACCTCGGGCGTAACAACGCATCTGGCATTCTCCCGCAGGCACGGGACCGTGATCTCCTGGTCGCGGTACACGTAGACATTCTCGCGGGAGACGAGGTAGAGGTTGCTCCCGATCAGCCGGGCATCGACATAATCCCCGTCAACGGTATAATCTTTGATGACTTTCGGGCTCTTACGGTTGCTGATGTCATAGAAGAGCACGCGGGTGACCTGGTTGGTGTTCCGGTAATAGGGCATGGACTTCATCTGGGATCCATAGAGGACTGCCTCGTCCGTTCCCATCGTTGCAGTGGCAGTCATGAAGAGGACCAGCCGGTCGCCGGAGATGAAGATCTCTTTTGGCATATCATCAAGCGTTGTCTTCGAGATGATCGATGCAGTTGTGGCAGGATATGCATCGACAATGGTCAGGGTATCACCCGAGATGAGATAGATGTATTTGCCATCGTTCTTGACAAAGTCGGGCTCATCGACACCGGCTACCTGCACGTTGGTCTGCGAGAAGTCCGCTGCTCCGGCGCCCGCACCGGTACTGACGGACGGTGCTGAAACAGCAAGGCCCTTTGCCGTTGATTCGGCAGCTGCCTGCGGCACAGCAGCACCGGTCCTCATCAGGGCGCCATCATTGGCAGCCCAGTAAGTCTCGCCCTCTTCTTCAGCGGCAAGTTTGGTGTTCTCCTCAATATACTGGCGGATCTCCTCCGGGGAGGAGAATTTTTTTATCTCTCCGGATGCGGGGGCAACCGTGGACCCGGTGCAGCCAGCGGTGATGAGGGCAGCTGCCAGCAGGAAGAGCACGGTCACGGAGAGAATGGTTGAGCGTGACATAAGTGATCAATCCCTCTTGGGCCCCAAAAGCTCATCAATCTGGCGTTAACTGCGAAAAAAATGGCAGATATCTATCCCGCCCCTTCCCAAATCCGACCACAAGCATGATGGGAGATCACGGGCCACGATCCGGTATGGATGGCAGCGATTGCATACCACACCGGGATATCAGGTGTCTGCTCCTCATCGTAAGTCTCCTCCTTGCCGCTGGTGCTGCGGCAGCACCGCAAGACGGGGTAACGCCCCTGGTAACCCCGGCTCAGATCCCGGTGGGGAACGGGAGCCTTCCGGATCCCGCGGATCTGCCGCAGGGCAGGATCACACCAGAACCGGTGAAGATCCAGTCAGAA